>NZ_JBFNFE010000009.1:0-32445 GCF_040888245.1 Streptococcus wuxiensis | reverse complement strand
TTACAAAGTTGAAAAGTTCAAAAGTTGAAAAATCCGACACTAATAATAACTAATAAATAATAATAACTAACTATACAATAATCTAAGCCTTACGGCACTAACTTAGTAATAAATACTAACTTACAACAAACTAATACTTCTCTAAATAAATAAAAGAGAGAAATTTAAAATTTAGGACTTTGCAAAATTGAAAAGGAGTGCGCATGAAGCAATTAAAACTAAGCATTAAACCCAAACAAGAACCTACTGAGGGTCAATCTCTTAATTCTTCAGGTTATTCAGTAAAAATCAATGACTGGGAGCTTGGCCGAGGGGTAATTGATTTTAAGCTAGAAATGCCTGCGGATAAGAAACCAAAAATCACCATCACAGCAATTCCAGATGTTATTGAAATCGATGCGACAGTGATTGCTGAAATTCAGAAATTACAATCTGAAAGCGATATAGAATCCTGAGAAATCTTCTTCAAGATGTCCTGAAATTTGACCAGTTGAGATTAGTTTCTTAGCGGTATCTCTAAAATCATCTTGATCAAACTCTTCAGAACGGAAATCATGAGAAGTACCCGCTGGGACAGTCGGCTCCAGCTTAGCAAACTCTAAGATTTTATCAGCTATATTTTTATCAAATGACATTTTTTACCCTCCTTTCTGGTTTCATTATAGCAGAAAAGGGGATAGCAAAAAAGCACCTGACTGCAATCAGGCACTAATCAAAATTATTTACAAGAGGATTATATCATGAATGATCTAATGATTCAAATGTTAGACCAGTTTGAAGCTGGTTTGATGGATAGAACACTCAAAGTCATGACGATTGTGACCGATGAGAAAAGGCGTTATCCAATGGAATTAAACAAGTCGCAATGCTCAGAAATGTTACTTGGAACAAAGGACACGACGACATTCGACGAGCGCTTCAACCGACACGCAGATTTCCCAAGAATTGAGGGCAAGCGTGAAAAATATCCAAGGGATGCCGTCATTGACTGGTATCACAAAAACTGGCAGAAAACTGCAATTTGAAAAAGGAGCAACAATGAAACTATTTACTAAATTTAAACTCAAACACGAAGGTTTTTTCAAGGCAATCAACCTTGACTGGAGAGTAGTCGCAGTCGAGCTCATGGATGACCTGAACGAAGAACGCAAGCGTCGCTTTATGACCGACCAAGAAAACTACGACTTGAAGCAACGATTGGCTATCTACAAAGAAAAAGAACAATTAAACCAAAAGGGAGCACAACAACATGATTAACGTACTAAAAGCAATCAAAACGATCAAGAAAATTGAACAACTTCAGAAAGAAATGCACACTTTCAGTTTAGCCTTTCTGGCTCTACAAGATGTCGGATTGATGCCAGACGATGAAAAGTCGAAAGCTAAAGCTAAAGCGATGCACGATGTCAGTCACATGATCAAGGACGTCTTGGACGGCAAGTCGGTTGATGAAGCTACAGAGCGTCTTTCAATCAAGATTGAAACCAAAGAAGAAAACGAAGAAGTGGAGCAGGAAGAAGATGACGATACCAGAGATTGAGAATAAGCTCTATCCCTGCGTATCAGTCAATGAATGCAAGCGCCTTGATTGGTACAAAAAACACGACATCAAAAAGTACTTGAAGGAGATTTCTAAACTTTGGAGAAAGTACGAGGACCAATTAGATGGACGGATTGTTTAACTATGACAGGGACATGATGGAACCGCCTGAAGAGCAAGAAGAACTTGACCCAAACGAGTATGTATATATTGGCTGTGGGCAATGGCGCTATGTAGGTGACGAAATTTAAAAACGAAAGGGAGCACACATGATCAGTAGAGAAATGAATTCGATTGAAATTGAAGTTTTGAACTTGATTATTAACGAAGCAAGTTTTGAAGAGCCTATCACGGCATTAGATATCCGAAAAGAGACAGGCTTATCAAAGCGTATGCTTGAACAGGTAATCGAAAGCCTAAGGGTAAACTTCGGAAGAACAAAAATACACGATTGAAGCGTGAAAATTGGAACTTGAAGAAAACGAAAGGTAGAAAGAAATGAACGAATTAACACAAAAACAAATCACATCGAACGTTGCAACCCGAATTGAAGCCATGAAAGGTGAAGGCTTGCTAATCGCACCAAATTATAGCGTAAGTAACGCCCTGAGTTCAGCCTACTACGCATTAAAAAATGCACCTGGCGGAAATCTACTGGAGAAATGCACACCCGAAAGTGTTTATAATGCTTTGCTTGATATGGTCACACAAGGTCTAAGCCCTGCTAAGACACAATGCTATTTCATTCCTTATGGGAACACGGTTAAATTAAACCGTTCATATTTTGGAACCATGAAGGTCGTTAAACAGTTACCTGAAGTGAAAGACATCTATGCTCAGATTATCTTTGAAGGCGACGAGTTTGAAGCTGAA
The DNA here is from genome assembly GCF_040888245.1 of Streptococcus wuxiensis. Lineage (NCBI taxonomy): Bacteria > Bacillati > Bacillota > Bacilli > Lactobacillales > Streptococcaceae > Streptococcus > Streptococcus wuxiensis. The sequence goes on along the minus strand of NZ_JBFNFE010000009.1, from coordinate 30,032 downwards.
AACGTGGACGGGCGCTGGAAATTTGTCAGCCACAAGTCAAGCTGGAAGAACCAGGACAATCCAATCGAAGGTGCCTATTGTGTGATTGAAAAAACAGACGGGGAGAAAATCCTCACGATCATGACTAAGAAAGAAATTGATAAGTCCTGGGCACAGTCACGAAACGGAAGCGTTCAGAAGAACTTCCCACAGGAAATGGCCAAGCGCACAGTTATCAATCGTGCTGCCAAACAATTCTTTAACACATCAGACGACAATGACTTGTTCATTGATGCAGTCAATCGAACTACTGAAAATGAGTTTGACAACGAGCGCAACGTGAAAGACATCACCCCAAGCGAACCAGTAGAAACGCTGGACGCTATCATGGGCGAGGTGGTCGAACCTGAAGAAGTGCCAGAAGTTCAAGAGCCTGAAAAACCTAAAAAAGCACCTCGCAAGAAAAAGGAGGTCATTGAGCAAGAAGTGACAACCACTGATACAAGCCACCATGCTGAAGAAACTCCAAAATTCGACGAAGAAACGGGCGAAGTTTTTGAAGAAATCAGCTTGCTAGAAGGCAACACCATCAATGTGAAGGAGTAGGATCCATGGAAGAATTAACACAAGAGAACTACTACCAAGACACAAGCTGGTTGACCAACTCACGTTTCAAACGGTATCAGCAATGCCAAGCGAAAGCCTTTGCCCTAGATAGTGGCCAATGGGTAGAAGAGAGTGACGAGACCCCTCTCCTACTCGGCAACTACGTTCACAGTTACTTTGAAAGTCCAGAAGTGCATCAGCAGTTTATGTCTGAGAATGGCGAGAAGCTACTTGCCAAGACAGGCAAGAATAAAGGAAACCTCAAATCTGACTTTGTGATTGGCGACAAGATGATTGAAAGCCTGAAAGACGATGAAGGTTTCAACCGCTTATACCATGGCTACTCATCGGATGAAGTTCAAAAAGAATTGATTGTCTATGGCGAAATCGAAGGCGTACCAATCAAAGGGAAGTTAGACAGTGTAAATTTGAGCCGTGGCTACTTTGTGGATTTAAAAACCATGAAGTCCATCTATGCTGAAGAATGGAGCGCAGAACTCAAGAAGCGAGTGCCTGCTGCAGTCAATAACATTTTGAATTTTGGGTATCACGGACAGCTTGGTCTGTATCGTGAACTCTTAAAACAAATGACAGGAAACGATTTTAGACCTTACATCGTAGCGGTAAGCAAGGAAAACGTGCCAGACCGTGAAATTCTGAAAATTGACGATGAATGGCTTGAGGAAGGCCTAGAAAAAATCAAGTCCGAAATCGTCGAAGTCTGGAACGTGATCCAGGGGAAACAAAAGCCTAAGAAGTGCGGTCATTGTGACTACTGCAGAAGCCAGAAAAAACTAGATGCAGTCGTTACTCTGAACGACCTGATTGAAATGTAAATAAATTAAACAAGCCGTGCATTCTTGTAAAACTGCGAACTAGAAACACGTCAGTAAAGGTTATGTGACCTTGGACGAGCGACTGCCCGTATTTAGCCAAACTCACAACAACAGAGGCAGTCGCATTTTTTTGAAATGACATGAATGAAATCAAAGAAAAAGCTCTGGCCAAGTTGCTAGAGGAATTAAACAAACCACACGATCTTGCACTTGATTGCATTCATAACTGGATTTGTGGCCAGGAAGATGAAGAACTATTTCAAGGCATCTTAAAAGAGCGATATTCTCTGACATGCGCTCTAAAATATGCAAAAGAAAAAGCTCGCAAATTCGCTGAAAACGGAGTGGCTTGCATCGATGATGAGACTGTTTTTGGATGGATTCGAGAGTATTTCATTTCAAATTCACAAGTATCCAACATCGAGCAGGTACCAGTCGAAGCTATCAAGAAAGAAAAACCTCAGAATTCTCAAGAAGAGAAGATTGACGTGGCCAAAATTAGAAAAGGCGCTGGTCCAGGTGATGATATCATCAAGAAATCTAAAATTAAGAAGGAGAAAGGAGTAGTCGAAGGCCAATTGGACCTTTTTGAAGAATTAGCATGAGCAAGATCAACGAACAATGCAAGCGAGAAGCTGATAGACGTTTGAAACCACCTGCAGACTTTTGGAGATGGTGTTATTCGCAGATTACAACGTACAAATGGAGCAATAAGGACAAGACAATAATCGCTTCAGACTTAGACCTTGGCCATTGTATTGAAAAGCGACTGACGAAGTCGTCACGGCTCACTTTTTATGACAAGACCTATTTTTTCTCAATCGTTCTCAGCACGTCGAAACGCATCGAAATTCAATCTTATGAATTTAGCTCGAAGCTGGTCGAAGGGAAACAATTTATCAATTTTCAACTTACCAATCTAGAGCGATTTGAAAATGACAAACACACAAAGATTGGCCAGGATTTCAACGGACAATTTTATCCATATCTATTCGCTAATTTCTTTAGTGGCGGTTTTTACACAGGAAATATTTTTTATCCAAACAATTGGGAAAAGAGACTTCAAAAAGTATCCGAACTCAAATATTTGAAATTCGATAATATCTATTTTTGGGAAATCGAACGACTTTACAAATATAAGTTTGAAATTGAATTTGCTCAGAAAATTCATGCTTATAGATTGGCCAACGAAATCATGTATCCAGATTACAGGATTGGATTTACAAGAAATGTAGATATGCGAACCTTGAACCGCAGATGGCTTCAAAAGAACAAACAATTCTTTAAGAATTCGAATCGTAGTTTCAATGAATTTGAATTGAGCCGTCGGTTGAAAGAGCGGAACGGCCAGCTGGTGCCTGGAATCGAGTCTTATCTGACTTACCACGACATTAAGCATATACCGAAAGGTGTAGGGATCAATAAATTTCAAAAATGGGTTATTAAGCATCACATTGAATTCAATGAGTATCTTGATTATCTCAAAATGCTACGAGAAATGGGAATTGACCCTGAAGGCGATGCTATGCTTGTGCCAAAGGATTTTACGGCAATGCACAATCACACAGTCGGATTATACAATCAATTCGTTGAAGAAAGACGCAAACTGGAAGATAAGAAGAAACGCAAGCAACTTGAAGCTGAGTTTAAACTTAGAGAAGGAATGGATAAGACAATCAATGGATATGCTTTCCACGTTCCTAGAAAAGTGGCCGAACTGATCTACGAAGGGAAGAAATTACATCACTGTGTAAGTTCATACACAGACAAGCATTTCAAAGGGGATACCTTAATAGTGTTTGTACGTTTATCAAATCAACCAAAAATGCCTCTTTACACACTAGAAGTAAAACAGGGGAAAATAGTCCAGTTTCGTGGAAAATATAACCAGGATGTCCCAACCGATGTCTGGGACATAGCCAATGAATGGATGAAGCAAACAAAATTAGTACCAAAAGCAGCATAAAGGAGAAAAATAAATGCTAAATAAAATCGACATACCAGGGACAACAATCACACTCGAAATCGTGGATAAGAATATCACGATTACAAACAAGATTGAATATGATATGCAGATGCATTTCAGAAATGCGGACGCAGATACCTCTCTAGACACAAGTGGCGACGTGTTTGAACCTCTCTATTGGCTAGATATTAAGGCAACACCGAAAGTGCCGACAGAATACCATTCGAGCTTAGGAGTCAAGGCAGAGAAACGGAACTTGGCCGAACTTCAGAAATTCTTTGAGTTTATCGAGAATAACAAGCGTAATCTCTTTGACCTTTGTGGAATTAAGGGAGAGCTACAATGAAATCTCTGACATTATCGTTGGACATTTCAACTACTGCGACAGGATGGGCCTTATTTGAAGGTTCAGACCTTGTCGAGAGTGGTGTCTTTAAACATAAGAGCAAGTCATTCTTTGAACGTGGGCGCTTCATGGCTAGCGAATTGCGAGCCATTCAATCAAGGGCGCTCCAAAAGTACGACTGTCATTTTAAGTCGATTGTAGTCGAGAAAAACTCGGTCATGGGTCCCAATCAGCAATCCATGATTAGTATCGGAATTGTGACAGGTATCATCCTTGGACGGCTAGTTGCTGATAACGTGTACTTCGTGAACGTGTCGACCTGGCGCAAGTATTGGAAGTTCAGCTATAAAGACCGTAGCAAGAAATCAATGAAGATGCAGGCTGTTGCTAAGGTTTCAGACGGATTCAACCTGAATGTCAAAGACGACGAGGCAGATGCGATCCTTATCGGTTCGTATTTCGTAAATCATGGCCAAGAGTTTGGAGATTTAGAAAGTCATAAAGTAAGTTGAGGAGGTAGAAGAATGAGTAGATTTGAAATTTCCCTGTCTAAAGATGACCTTGAACATATCGCTAACGGTTATGACATCAAAATCAAAATTAACGGTAAAAGATTTTCGGAAACAAATGAAATCATTTTGAAGCCTGCATTGACAAATGATGTTATGGCTCCAATATTGAATTATAGAAATAAAATAATCGATACTGAACAGCAAAATATTGTTAATAATTTCCTGGGAGGTGCAAGATGATACCAAAATTCAGAGGGTTATCCATTGACGAAAACAGCAAAGGAGAATGGCAATACGGACATTTGATTGAAGATAGAGGAAGAGCATTTATTATCAACAAAGTGGTAGAAGCTAATGAACAATACATTACTATAGGTTCTTGGTGTCCTGTAAGTATAGAATCAGTAGGACGTTTCACAGGGATGTTTGATAAAAATTTACGGGAGATATACGAGAAAGATATTTTAGGTACAAAAGATGGTTTGTTAAACGGATTTATCGAATATAGAGAAGATTTAGGAATGTTTGTGAATAGCTTGATTAGATACAACAATTTTGAACGATTATGTAATGTGGCTAATTCAAGAGAAATCATCGGCAATGTCTACGAAAATCAGGAGCTTTTGGAGGTTCCAGAATGAAACGCTTCTTAATTGGCTATGCCTTACTTACTACTTGCTTATTATTTATGCAACGATCGATTATAGACGAGCAACAAAAACCCTTACTAGTCTATCATGCTGATAGTAAATACGCTATCACTGGAAAGGTTGAAGAAAAACGAAAAATCGGAAGCTATTCACTGTCACGGTAAACGGGAACGTGTTCGTGGTGAGTGAGCAGAAGTACAATAATACAGAAATTGGGGAAGAGGTAGAAATTTAGATGGAAGAAAAAGAGTTAGAAGAACTTGCTTTTGTTTTTCAAGTGGGGCAGCTCGTTTTGAATACAGCAAAGTCAATTATTAAAGATGAGAATTTGTTAGGAAGTAACGGGACGTTCGCTATTGACGGGCACAAGTTTGAGATAAAGATATCAGAGGTATCTGATGAACAGGAGAAGGAGGACCAAAACAGATGAACACTTTAGAAAATGTTAAGAAATGGTTTATTGATCGCGACCTGGAAAACGGTGGACGATTAGATAAGCAGTCTTTGAAACTCAGTGAAGAATTTGGAGAGCTATGCGCTGGCTATCTCAAGAAGAATGAGAAAGTGACCAAGGATAGCATCGGAGATTGTGCAGTTGTAATTGTCGGTCTAGCCTTGCACATCAAGGAAGATGTGAATCAGATTTTTGAAGAATCCGATAGTATCCGAAAGAAAGATGTGATGGAAAGCTTTATCTCACTCAATGCGAATATTAGTGAGTTTCAGCTATCGCAAGGGTTTGCAAGTAAAGAATTATGCAGACACAATCTAGTACGCTGCATTGGTTATCTGAAGAATCTCGGATATGATTTTGATGAATGTTTTGAGTTAGCCTATCAGGAAATTAAAGACCGTAAGGGTCGCTGGATTGATGGTTCGTTTGTGAAAGAGGAGGATTTGCCAGATGATTCCAAAATTTAGAGTGTGGATAAAAGAAGAAAAATGTTTCGCAGATTACATTGAGACAATTCGATATTACGCAAAAGAAGTTGATTTGTGCTGGGGTGGAATTTGTGAAAGTGACTGCTTTGATTTTGAAGGTGTTATCTTCACTCAGTCAACTGGTATTTGTGACAAAAACGGTAAGGAAATCTTCGAGGGGGATATAGTTGATTACAAAGGCAGAAAAGCAGTCATCAAATGGCACGGTTCTTACGCAAGTTTTATTTACAGATTTGTAGATGAATTGAAAGAAAGGGTTTCAGAATGGCATCCACTATTTCTCGCTTATTATCATTTTGAAGTTATTGGTAATATTTACGAGAACCCAGAACTTTTGGAGGTTGAAGAATGAGACCTTGTAAATATCCATATTCAGGAAGAAGAAAAAAACAAGAAACGCCGTCGCCAATATTTTCTGCACGACTAATTTTTAACGTAGCTCCAATTGTGGAAGAGGTTAAAGTTGAGCTCGGAGTTGAAGCTAAAGTTGGACGTTCATATCCAGTAATGATAATACATTTAGATATTTCTGGATACGGAAGTGAAGTGCATTCTACGCATATCTTTCCTGGTATCTTCCTGACTGTCGGCGAGTCAATTCAACTAAAGATGCTTTTCTATAAAAGGCTTAGAGAATTTACTACAGATCGTTTCTTGACCTTTAGGGAATCTGAATGGAAGTACTTTATCCGTGACCTGGTCAACGAATTTGTGCATTAAAAAAAGCCAAGACACTCTCTGCCTCGACAACGTTTTCAATAATATTATTATATCATAAAGGAGATAGAGAGTGAAGGCAAAAGAGCTTTTGAGCGAGTTGCAAAACCTCGACATGGATATCCAGAGCAGAATAGACGAAATCAACGAACTTGAAGCTGGCCTGCTCTCAAGTCCTAAGTGGTCCGAGGTTAAGGTTAAAGGAGGGCAACCAAGGAAGATTGACGACGTGTATGCTCAGTTGATAACTATGAAGGATGCAATCGAGAAAGACACAAAGACGATCATTGACAGAAAGTTAGAATTAAGCAGGATGATCAACAGGCTATCAAATCCAAAACATCGGACAATCTTACGGATGACATACATCAATAAGATGTATGTAGATGATATTTGTGACAAAATGGAAATCAGCAGAACAACTTTCTACACTTGGCGGAATATGGCTATTTCTGAACTGGATGAGGTTTTGGAGAGAATGGAACTAAATTGAACTTTACAAAACCGTACAGGAAAGAATGATACTTGTTAGCACAGTTTTGTAATTCTGATAAAATGGTAGTATCAAATGCTGCGGCAGATGATACTCCTTTATGAAAATTGAGGCGAAAGCCTCTCTAGACGACGAGAAGGATTCTGGCACTCTCTTCTATTTGTTGCTCCCTTTGAGAAGTGTCCTTGGTTCAATTCCAGGCGTCGTCATAAAGGCTACAAAAAAATAAAAAAAGGAAAACTTTCAAATTGATTACTAATTAACACGCAAGTCTGTAGTCTGCTTGCACTAAGTCACTCTTTGAGTGGCTTTTTATTTTGTGGAGAAAATGATGAAAATTGAATTGTTGGCTATAGATAAAATCAAAATGTATGAGAATAATGCGAAGCTGCATCCTCGTGAACAGATTGAACAGATCAAAAAGTCTATTCTAGAGTTTGGGAATAATGACCCGATAGCAGTTGATGAACACAACGTTATCATCGAAGGACACGGACGCTTTGTCGCCTTAAAAGAACTGGGCTATGATGAAGTTGAAATTATTCGATTGTCTCACATGACTGACGAGCAAAAGAAAGCATATATCTTGGCTCATAATAAGCTGACTATGAATTCGGGATTTGATATGGAAATTTTAGAGTTAGAACTCGAAGATATCACAAATATCAATATGGAAGATTTTGGTTTTGATTTTGAAAAGATTGAAGGAATGGACGAAGATGTCGAAGAGGTAGAGCAAGATGAATATGACGAGGAATTACGAGAAACAAACATTAAACCAGGCGATATTTTTCAGTTAGGAGAGCATAGACTAGCTTGTGGAGATAGCACAGATGCGATGCATATTCAGAAGTTACTAGATGGTGTCAAGGTCGACACAGTCTATACAGATCCACCTTACGGCATGAAAAAGGAAAAGGATGGGGTGCAAAATGATAATTTGAATTACGATGACTTATTAGACTTCAACAAGAAATGGGTCCCTATCACGTTCGACGCTATGCGAGAAGTTGGGAGCTGGTATTGTTGGGGAATAGACGAGCCACTCATGGACCTATACAGCAATATCTTACGTCCGATGAAAGAGGCGCAGGAAATCACCTTCCGAAACCTTCTGACCTGGGACAAAGGAAGTGGTCAAGGTCAAATGTGGGAGCACGCCAGAATGTACCCAACAGCGGATGAAAAGTGCCTTTTTGTCATGAAGGGGGTCCAAGGTTTTAACACGAACTCTAATAATTACTTTGAAGGTTACGAGGCGATCAGAAAGCCACTAGCAGAAGCCGCTGGACGCGTAGGATTGACATCAAAGAAACTGAAAGAGATAACAGGTGTAGGAATGTACTCGCATTGGTTTACAAAGTCACAATGGTCACTCATACCACAAGAACACTTCCAAAAAGTGGCAGGCTATTACGGTGATGAATGGGAATTAGACTATGACCGTATCAAACAGGACTATGACCGTATCAAACAGGAATACTATGCGACTCGTGCTTTCTTTGACGCGACACATGCGAATTTCAATAATGTATTACATTTTAATAGAACGAGCGGGGATGAGAAAGAGAGCGCAGGCGGACACGCAACTCCCAAACCACTCGCGCTAGTAGCGCTTATGCTTAAGTCATCAACTCGGAAAGGCGATGTTGTTTTGGATGTTTTCGGAGGAAGTGGTTCAACTCTTATCGCTTGCGAGAGGCTAGGACGGACGTGTTATATCAATGAATTAGAACCAAAATACGTCGATTTGATTATCAGACGTTGGGAAAAAGAGACAGGAAGAGAAGCTGTTAAATTGAATTGATTGTATTTTTTTGAAAAGGAAGTGAGGCGATGGCTAATGAGCAAAACTTGATAAAAAATTCAGAACGAACTCCGAGCGAACGCCGAGAAAGTGCCAAAAAAGCGGGAGTCGCTTCAGGTAAAGCGAGAAGAAAAAAAGCGAACCTAAAAAAGGCTTTCGAGACAATCCTGCAAGCTGAAGTTGCAAGTCCAAACGTGAAGAAGCAACTCGAAGAGCTAGGCTTCGACTCGACCAATGAAATGGCCCTGGCTATGGTCATGATGCAGAAAGCTATGAAAGGGAATGTCCGAGCCTTTGAACAAATTAGCAAGTTGACTACGACAGATGTCAAGGACACCCTTGATAAGAAGGAACAAAAAGAACGTATCAAGCGTCTTGAATTGGATAATAAGAAACGAGAGCAAGAGCTTTCAGGACCTAAGTCCAATACTGGGCTTATGGAGTCTCTACTTGAAGCCGTGAAGGGTGGTGACGAGGTTGAAGATTAAGTTTTCGAGAAAACAAGCCGACATCATCCGCAGACCATTCAACTATGAGCTTGAAGTAAACGAGGGAACGCCTCGAAGCGGTAAGACAACCGCAGGCCATTTCAGATACGCAAGATATTTGATTGAGTCACCAGACGAGAACCATCTTATCGCTGCATACAACCAGGAGCAAGCCTATCGCCTTTTTATCGACGGTGACGGTACAGGTCTAATGCACATCTTTGATGGCAATTGCAAAATCAAACACGATGAGCACGGAGACCACCTCTTAATTGATACACCAAACGGCACTAAACGTGTCTACTATAAAGGTGGAGGTAAAGCTAATAGTGTTGGTGCTATCACTGGTATGTCGCTAGGCTCAGTGGTTTTTTGTGAAATCAATTTGCTGAATATGGATTTTATCCAGGAAGCATTCAGACGGACGTGGGCTGCTAAGCTCAGATACCATCTAGCCGACCTAAACCCTCCAGCACCTCAACATCCTGTTATTAAGGATGTATTTGACGTTCAAAACACACGCTGGACCCATTGGACCATGGATGACAATCCTATTCTGTCTGAAGAGCGCAAGCAATCCATCATCCAATCGCTGAAGAAAAATCCTTATCTCTACAAGAGAGACGTGCTCGGTCAACGTGTAATGCCTCAGGGCGTTATTTACGGCCTATTTGACCTTGAGAAGAACATCAAGGACAACTTGGTAGGCGAACCTATGGAAATGTATTTCAATGGCGATGGTGGGCAATCTGACGCCACCTCAATGTCTTGTAACATCGTTACTAGGCACAGAGAGGACGGCAAGACTTTCTTTAGGCTCAACCGTGTAGCTCATTACTACCATAGTGGAGCTGAGACTGGTCAAGTTAAAGCCATGTCCACCTATGCGGTCGAGCTTCGAGCGTTTATCCAGTGGTGTGTTAGCAAGTATCAAATGCGCTATACCGATGTCTGGATTGACCCGGCCTGTAGATCCTTGCGAGAGGAATTGCACAAACTAGGGATTCAGACAAGAGGAGCCTTGAATAATGCTCACGATGTGAGTAGCAAAGCGAAGGGTATCGAGGTAGGGATTGAACGTGGCCAGAACATTATATCTTCAGGTCAGTTCCTGCTTATCAATCATTCAGAGGAAGAGTACGACCATTACTATTTCTTGAAAGAGATTGGTCTTTATAGTCGTGACGATAACGGCCGACCGATTGATAAAGATAACCACGCAATGGACGAATTTAGATATAGCGTCAATGTCTTTTACAAGAAATACGCTAATTTTTAACAGGAGCATAGAATGGGAATTATACAAACCATTAAAAATCTAATAAAAAGGAGTCAATACAGAATGACGACAGAAAGTCTGGCAAGTATCACAGACCATCCTAAAATCGCAGTAACAAGTGCAGAGTATCGACGGATTAACGAGAACCTAAGATACTATCAGAGTAACGCTGGGAAGGTCACTTACACGAATACAGACGGCATGACGAAGCAGAGAGAAATGACTGTTTTGCCAATCGCTCGGACCGCTTCCAAGAAGATTGCTAGTCTGGTCTTTAATGAGCAAGCCTCAATTAAATTGGACGACGAACAAGCAAATGAATTCATTCAAGAGACGTTGAAGAATGATCGCTTTAACAAGAATTTTGAGCGATATCTTGAGAGTTGTTTAGCCCTTGGAGGACTTGCCATGAGGCCTTATGTGGATAATGGGCGAGTGAGAGTGTCATTCATTCAAGCGCCAGTCTTTTTACCGCTACAAAGCAGCACACAGGACATTTCAAGCGCTGCTATCGTGACTAAGACGATAAAGGCTTCAGGTCAGAAGAACATCTACTATACCTTGATTGAGTTTCACGAGTGGGCGAATGACGGGAAGTATGTCATTACTAATGAGCTATACAGGTCTGATAATCAGAACGTGATTGGCGACCGAGTGCCCCTTGCTGAAATCTACGAGGATCTAGAAGAACAAGTTGAACTAAACGGTCTAACAAGACCGCTTTTTTCTTATCTCAAACCTCCAGGGATGAACAACAAAGACATCAATTCACCTCTAGGCTTGTCTATCTTCGACAATGCCAAGAGCACGATTGATTTCATTAATACCACTTATGACGAGTTCAAGTGGGAAGTTAAGATGGGCCAACGCAGAGTGGCAGTTCCTGAAAACCTTACAGAGACTCGAATGGTCAATCATGACGGAGACGTCCAGCTTGTCAAGCGCTTTGATACAGAGCAGAACGTCTACTTACGCTTATCCACTAATGACATGGACGGAGGAAGCATCACAGACCTAACAACTGCAATCAGAGCAGATGATTACATCAAGACCATTAACGAAGGCTTGAGTCTATTTGAGATGCTTCTAGGTGTATCCGCTGGGATGTTTACATTTGACGGTCAGAGCTTGAAGACTGCGACAGAGGTTGTTTCTGAAAACTCTGATACTTACCAAATGAGAAATAGTATTGTCAGCTTGGTTGAGCAATCTTTGAAAGAATTGATTATCTCAATTTGTGAGCTTGGCAGTCTTTACGGATTGTATAGCGGTACAATCCCTCAAATGGAGAAGATTGCAATCAATCTGGACGATGGAGTCTTTACTGACAAGAACAATGAGCTTGACTATTGGACCAAGGCTTTGGCCAGTGGCATTGTAAGCAAGGCTCACGCTATCCAGAAGGCATTCAATATGTCAGAAGCCGATGCTAAGAATATGATTCAAGCAATAAATCAGGAGACTATGGACACGGCGAACAGTCAGCGAAGTCAACAAGACATTGATATTTACGGGGAGTGATTAAATGTCAAAGAAGAGACCACCGATACAGTTCAATGACGAGCAACTGCTACTTCAAGCGAGCAATGTCGCAGACATCTATCATCAGTTAGCCTTGGATTTGTTTGACAACGTGGTCGAACGTGTGACTGAACGTGGCACGGTCTATCTTGATAAGCAACCGTATATCTGGCAACTCGAGAAGATGCAACAGATGCACATGCTGAACGAGGAAAACCTAAAGCTAATCTCTGAGCGTTCAGGTGTAGCTGAAGAACAACTGCGACACATTGTCGAGAATGAAGGCTTAAAACTCTACACAGACACGAAGCAACAACTCATGGAAGATTTAGGCCGTGGATCATTAGGAAGTAATAATTACATTCAAGAAATTCTTGCTGATTATGCCAACCAAGCGATTGACGAGCTACACAATCTAACAAACACAACGCTTCCTAAGGCTGTCATAGGCGCTTATCAAGGTATTGTTGAGCAATCTGTCGCTAGAGTTGTTACTGGCCTGTCTACGGCTGATAAAGCTATCTCTGACACGGTCATGAAGTGGCAAGAAAAAGGGTTCCAAGGCTTCCAAGATAGCGCTGGGCGTAACTGGAAGATAGACAATTACGCACGGACGGTCATCAAGACGACAACCTATCGAACTTTTCGAGAGATGCGAACAAGACCAGCTGAAGAATTGGGCATTGATACCTTTTATTTCTCAAAGAAGGCATCAGCTCGTAAGTCATGCGCACCTTTGCAACATGAAATAGTTACAACTGGCCGGGCTAGGGTCGAACATGGCGAGAAGATTTTAGCTTTGTCAGATTATGGCTACGGCAGACCTGAAGGGTGCCTTGGTATTAACTGCGGTCACATGCTGACACCATTCATTCCAGGAGCCAATTACAAGCCAGATTTGGGCGAGGACGTTGAGTCAGTTAGTCCAGAGCAAGCGATAGAGAATGCCAACGCAGAAGCTAAGCAGAGAGCTCTAGAACGGTCTATCAGAGCGAACAAGGAAAAACTCCACGTCGCTGAGAAATTGGGCGATGATGACCTAATAGACAAGTACAAGGCGAAAGTAAGAACTCAGAAATCAGCCTTGAAAGACTACATCGATAAGCACCCATTCCTGAAAAGGGATGAGGAGAGGGAAAGAAATTTCTCTAAATCAAATAAATAAATAAACCTTGACTTTATCCGCAGTCGGTAAAGAACGGAAGATATTACCTAATTTTAGGAGGACAGAAGAATGCCAGAAGACATTCAAGCACAAACTGACCAGCCAGTTAACGCTGGAGAACCTACTGAGTCACAAACTCAAGAGCAACCTATCAAGACATTCACTCAGGACGAAGTGACTGGTCTTGTCGCTAAGGAGTCTAGGAAAGCACAAGAAAAAATCTTCAAAAGCCTAGGATTTGAAGACATCAAGAGCGCTAAAGAAGGACTCCAGCAACTCAAAGAGTGGAAAGACTCACAAAAGAGCGAGGCTGAGAAACAGTCAGAAGCGCTTGCTGCTAAAGAGAAAGAGCTAGAAGCTGCTTTATCAAGTCAACGACTTCTTGAAGCTAAACTGTCAGCTCTGACTTTGGGAGTAAATGCTGATTCTGTTGATGATGTCATCACTCTATCTGCTCGCTTGGTATCCGATGATGTGTCTATTGAAGATGCTATCGGTCAAGTGTTACAGAAGTATCCTCAGTTTGGTCGCACAGAGCAATCTGAGGAGAAGAAGCCGACATTTTCAGCTGGAGGAAATCCGACGGCTGGAACGAACCAAGAAGACGCTTTTCTAAAAGCTCTAGGATTAAATAACTAATAGGAGATCTATAATGACAATTAACTATATCACTAAACATGAAGGCACTTTTGAAAAGAAATTGATGCAAGGTGCACTTACTAACATTTTGGAAACACCACAAGTAAACTGGTTAGGTGCTAAATCGTTTGAATTGCCTACAATTTCAGTTACTGGTTATAAAGCACACACACGATCTAAAGGCTACAACGCTGGTACAGTTTCAAACGACAAGAAAGTTTACACGCTCGGTTTTGACCGTGACGTTGAGTTCTTTGTAGACGCTGCAGACGTAGACGAAACAAACCAAGAGCTTTCAGCTGCTAACGTATCTAATACATTCATCACCGAACACGCTACTCCAGAAGTGGACGCTTACCGTTTCTCTAAACTTGCAACAGAAGCTATCACAGGTACACACTTCAAGTCTGAAACTGACTTGTCAGAAGTGAATATCTACTCACGCTTGAAAGCTGCCCTTTTGCCAGTTCGTAAATATGGCGCTCAGAATATCGTGGTTTATGTTTCTAGCGAAGTTATGGACTTCTTGGAACGCTCTAAAGAGTTCACACGCTCAATCGCTACTACATCACCTCAAGGCATCGACACTCGTGTCACTTCACTTGATGGAGTTCAGCTTATCGAAGTTTGGGACGATGCACGCTTCAAGACTAAATTTGATTTCACTACTGGATTTGTTAAGGCTGCAGATGGTAAAGATATCAACTTCTTGATCGTGGCTAAGCCTGCAGTAATTGCCAAGGCTAAGTTCAACTCTATCTATCTTTTCGCACCTGGTCAACATACAGAAGGCGACGGATACTTGTATCAAAACCGTTTGTATCATGACCTCTTTGTCCTAGATACTAAGAAAGACGGTGTCTACGTTTCTCACAAAGCCTAAAAAAGGGGGGGTAATCCATGAAGAAGTATGAAAAATTGAACCAGGTTTACACAGTTCAAGAAGGCAGCTTGCTTGAAGCACAATTGGTTGCTGACGGCTTTGAAGAAGTGATTGACGAGGGAGAGCTCAAGGAGCTACTTGCCACTCATCAACTCGCAGACCTTACTTTGGTTGAACTGAAAGCTCTTGCTAAAGAGCGAGGGCTTGAAGGTTATTCAAACAAAACAAAAGACGAGCTTTTGGAGGTGTTGAATGGCTAAGTATCAGGCAAAGCTTAACGTTTATCTATCCAAGTCTGACCGTCATTTTGATAAAGGTCAGGTGTATGACCTGGATAAAACCGAAGCGCAGGAAATCAATGCACTAGTTGATTGTTTAGAACTCGTTGAGGATCTTGACGAGGAGTTAGTTGAGGTGGAGACATCCACCTTTTAAGGAGGTGATTAGATGTCTTACTTAACTAAAGAGGAGTTCACTGAGCTTGGTTTTGAGTGCGAGGGTGACTTTTACAAACTTTTGAAACGTGCCAAGCTCGCTATTGACGCATATACAAGAGATTTCTATTTCTTGAATAGCTTTGATAGTGATAACGAAGCACGAAAAAGGGCGGTCAAGCTCGCTATGGCTTATCAGATAGCTTATTTGGACACTTCTGGGGTCCTGACGGCAGAGGACAAGCAATCTATTGCCAGCATGTCAGTCGGGCGGACATCGGTAAGCTATCGCACAGGCTCACAGAATGGCTCAGGCTCGCTTTCAGTGGCTGAGCGGTATAATTTATCCAAGGACACGGAAAACTGGCTCAAAATGGCTGGATTTGGCTATGCGAGGGTTGATTATGATAGATAAAAGAATGCTACCTGATTCTGTGACTATCAAGAAGTCAATCGGCGATGATGATTGGGGGAAAGAAACTTATTCTGACCCTCTTTTATTATCTCCTTGCAAGTTTGATAGGTCTTTTTCTCATTCTGGGACAGGTAATCATCGTAGCGAGCACAATTCCTCGACCGTGATTGTCTATCACAAATACTGCCCTGTGGAGCTCGACAAGAGTTACGTCGGTGGCATTATCGAAGAGGATGGAGTCAGCTACGTTGTAAAAGACATCATCCCGCAGTATCATCCGTTGACGAGTAGGCTTCTAGCTTATGAAATCGAGGTGATTTGATGGGCGGTTCTAGTGTTAAGATTGACCTGAAAGGTGTTGAAAAGAAAATGTCTCCGGAGAACTTCGCCAAGGGCAAGTTGGCCATCGCTAACCAAATGCTATTGGACATGGATCCATTCGTTCCGAAAAGGAAAGGGATACTGAGAGCTAGCGGACATGTTCGACAAGACGCAGTAATTTATGTCGCACCTTACGCAAGATTGCTATATTATGGCAAGAAGCGAAAGGGTTTCTTTTCAGAAAAGCAAAGGAAGTTCTTCTTTGCGAATAAAGATAAGTTGCTGAGTCAAAAGCCAACGCCTGGAACTGGTCCACGGTGGGATAAAAAAGCCGCTGCTTTACACTCTAAGAAGTGGGCAGAGGTAGGAGCAAAAGCGATGGGAGTTAAATGATGCACGAAAATGACTTTTCAGAAGTATTATTAGAGTATATCAAAGGTGTCCAATCTCAAATCCCCTCTAAGCACGGCTATTTAGACGAACATGAGGGACTGGTAATCTATCCGTTACCTGGAGGAAATGTGGTAGACGAGGACATGGCAGGAACTCAGATTGTAGATCTACCATTTGAGATTGCAATCAAGTCAAAAGACCAGAAACTAATTGATAATACTCTATGGCAGATTAACACTGCCTTATCAAAAATTGGCTTGGAATTACCAAGTCAAAACAATTCATATAACTATTTAGGCCTTGAAGTCAAGAAACCGTATTTGAACGAGTTGGACGAGCAAGGCTTTTACACTTATTTGCTGGATTTAACAGCAAATCTTGAAATCGAAAGGAAAGAATAAATGGCAAAGAACAAAAACGCACTACGAAAACATTACATTGGCCCATACAAAGAAGCGACTCCAGACACTCCACCGACAGCAGAAGAGTATCTTTGGCTTGCTAAAGGCTTGAAGACATCCTCACCAGAAAACGACGAAGAAACAGATGACTCTGCATACTTCGACGGGGATGGAACCAAGGAAGAAATGGTTATTTCTAAGCGTCGTGGCCGTACATTTGAAGGGCACCGTGACTATTCAGACAAAGCTCAAAACTTTGTCGCTGAAAAAGAAGACGAGGTTGGTGACGACCTCGTTGTTTGGTATAAGGAAGTTTCGTCTGATGGCAAAACTCAAAAAGAGGGCTTGGCCCGACTTTCTGAAATTGAAATTGGAGACGGCGAAGCATCTGAACTTGAAACAATCAAATTCAAAGTGGTTTGGACTCGTAAACCTAAAAAATCAGCAGTAGTACCAGGATAGAGGCAAGGCGGATTCCGCCTTGTCTTCTTTTTTTGAAAGGAGAGAAAAATGGTCGTAATTAAAAAATTGAGTAATATCATCCCTGTTGATTTCGGGGAGTTTCAGCTTGAATATGTAGCAAATGATGAAAACATCAAACGGATGAAAACGATTGGTCAAAACCTTGAAAAACGTGCTAAAAAACTAGAAAAAGCTGATGATGAGTCAGCTTTCAAAGAGGCCTACAAAGCATCTAAAGATAGCTGGACAGAATTGTTCGATGAAGAAGCCTTTGACAAGGTCTATAAATTCTCAGGCGAAACAACAACAGATACAATCTATTATCTGATCCAAGCAATCCGTGGGATTGTTACTGAATTCGAGAATCGTCATTCTGAAAAAGCTATCAAGAAATATTTAGAGGGTTAATTATGCTAGATCTATCACGAAAATTGACAGATGAGTTGGTTATTGGTGATAAGGTCTACCCTCTCAATATGTCCTTCGATAACATCATTAGACTCTTTGAAATGTGGTGCGATGAAGAAATTCCAGAAAACGTCAAACCTTTTTTTGCTTTAAAAATGCTTGCTGGAGATGGATTCGGTTCATTGTCAATCGAAGATGCCATGGATGTCTTCCAACAGATTTTTGAAGAACACATCCAGTTAAAATCACTTAAAGATGTATCGGTTGAGTACGACCTTGCAGGAAATGTGATGAAACAAGAGCCTTCTGTCAAAAGCAACGAACCGCCAGTATATGATATCTCACTGGATGGTGATTTCATTTATGCGAGTTTCATGCAAGCATACGGCATTGATTTGCTTGAAGAAAGAGGGAATCTGCATTGGAAAAAGTTTAATGCTCTATTGGCAGGGCTGCCAGAAGGCACTAAATTCGTTGAAGTCATCAAAATCAGGAAGTACAAGCCAAGGAAAGGCGATTCACAGGCTTACATCGATGAAATGATGAAGTTAAAGAAAGAGTATGCACTACCTGATTCTGAAGAATACGACGATGAAGAAGATGATTATGGTTACGACATGGAATAGAAAGGAGGTAGCAAAATGGCAGACGGTAAGGTCGTCATTCAAGTAGATATGGATGGCGACAAGGCTCAATCAGGAGTCGCACGCTTGAAAGGCATGGTTGGAGGGCTGTCCGAAAGTGGAGAGCGATTAGGCTCGGTCTTTAAGTCGGTTTTAGGTGCTAATATCGTTAGTGGTGCCCTGATTTCAGGGATTCAGTCACTTGGTGGTGCCATGAAGAGTGTTTTCGCTACGGCTCTGGACGAAGGAGCAAAGCTTCAGCAATCATTCGGTGGTATTGATACGCTTTATACAGGCGCAGAAGATACAATGAAACGATATGCGACCGCTGCAGCATCCGCAGGGATTTCAGCTAATACATACGCAGAGCAGGCTGTATCATTCGGCGCGAGTTTAAAAAAAGCGCTCGGTGGTGACGCAGTGAAGGCTGCTGAATCAGCGAACAAGGCAATCATGGCTATGGCCGACAACTCGGCTAAAATGGGTACTGACATTGGTTCAATTCAGATGGCCTACCAAGGCTTTGCCAAGGGGAATTACACAATGCTGGACAACCTCAAGTTAGGGTATGGTGGTACTCAACAAGAAATGCAACGACTTCTTAAAGATGCCAGCAAACTTGAGAAGGCGATGGGTAAGAAGTTTGATATCAACAACTTTGCGGATATCGTAGAAGCCATCGACCTGGTTCAGCAAGAATTAGGAGTAGCAGGAGTCGCAGCGAAAGAAGCTGAGACTACTTTTAGTGGTTCATTCTCTGCAATGAAGGCATCAGCGTCCAATTTCTTAGCCGACCTCTCACTTGGTCAAGACATCACTCCATCTTTAAAGACACTTGTTTCTACAACCTCTACGTTCCTCTTAGGCAATTTCGTGCCAATGGTAGGGAATATCATGAGACAACTTCCACAGGCCGTTGAAACGGCTTTGGCAGAAGCAGGTCCTAAAATCGAGCAAGGTTTCAAATCCTTGTTTGCGTCGCTCGGAGTTGACGAAGGTGTTTTTGACTCATTCAAGGACACGTTCAGAGACGTCATCGTTACGGCTCAGTCATTGTTTGAGTCGTTCACTGGAGAAGCAAGCGGTTTTGGAAATGTCATTCAAGGTGTAAGTAACATCATTGACACGGCTAATACCACGATCCAGAACCTAGCAATGGGCTTCCAATTCGCACTTGAAGCCTTTGAGAACACAGGAGCGATTCAGAGCGCTTATCAGGCATTTAAGGACTTGTCAGAGGCAGCACTTGACCTTGCAACTAAGTTAGGCGACGCTATCCCGTGGGAGTCAATAGGAGAGGCAGCAGGACATGTGGTCAATGCTATTTCATCAATCGTGTCATGGATTACAAAAATCTCTAAATCGATGAGTCCCGAAACCTGGAAAACAATCATTATTGCCATAGGGACTGTGGTAGCTACATTTAAAACTTTGAGCTTTTTAGAAAGTTTCAACCCTTTTGGACTTTTTGCTCAAAAAGCTACAGAGGGAGCTGATGAGGTAGTCAAAGGGGCTACTAGGTCTAAAAGCCTGATTACAAAAATTTTCAATGGTATAGGCACTATCATAAAATCTCTAGGGCAAGGAATTGCTACGGCTGCAAAAGGGCTGGGGACAGGGCTGTCTACAGCTTTTAAAGGTTTAGGACAAGGGATTTCCACTGCCGCTCAAGGTATTGGTAAAGCCATCTCTACTATTGCTCAAGGATTTGCTAGGGCAGCAACAATGGCAAGCCCTGCTCAATGGTTATCAATGGGAGCAGCAATGCTCATGGTAGGTGCTGGAGTCGCTTTAGTCGCTGGAGGATTTTACATTCTAGCTCAGGCTGCAATACAACTAGGAAACGCTGGAACAGGCGCTCAGATAGCGATGGTAGCTCTAGTTGTAGGGGTAGCTGCATTAGCTGGAATTTTTGCCTTACTAGCACCAGCTTTGACAGCAGGGGCTGTCGGGCTCTTGGCTTTTGGTGCTACAGTCTTGATGATTGGAGCAGGAGTTGCAATCGCTGCCCTAGCTATTGCCGTACTGGTTGACGCTATTGCCAATGGTTTTGCCCTAATTATCAACACAATTTCAAGCAATGCGCCTCAGATTATCAGTATTATTCAGGTATTCGCAGATGGCATTCAGACTGCTATGGATGGTATTGCTAATATCATCATCTCAGTTGGCATTGCTATCAATATTGCTCTACAAGGAATAGCTGATATTTTCAAGTCAGTAGGAGAGTCAATCTCTACGGCTGCTCAAGGTATCGGTACAGGCATCGAGAGTGTATTCAATGGTATTTCAACGGTCATCAGCTCAGTTGGTGGTGCAGTTAGGACAGTATTAGATGGGATTGCTAATGTATTCTCATCTATTGGTACGGCTGCTAGAAATGCAGGATTAGGTGTCAAATCAATGGCCGAGGGGATTCAAATCCTTGTAGGTCTTAATCTAATTGACCTCGCAAGCACTTTGACAGTTGTTTCTACTGGTCTTGCTGCTATTGCCAACTCAGGCATCGCCACTGCTGGTCCAGGGTTGCAACAAGCAGGTACAGGTCTATTATTGATAGCTACATCAGCTCAACTAGCAAGTGTGGCTATGCAATCTCTACCTACTGCTCTATCATCACTAAGTACAAGTCTTGGAACATTGCCAGAAACATTAGCAAGCGCTGGAGCTTCGATGAGCACGTTTGCTTCATCGACTATGGCTTCGTTTGCAAGTCTTTCTGGAATTGTAGAGGTCGTGACATCGGTTAAAACAGCCGGCGCATTGATGGCTACAAGTATGCAAGCGAGCATGGCTCAAGCTCTTATCACAGTGAACAATGGCATGACTTCAATCGTGCAAAGCGTTCGCAATAATGCGAGTCAGATGGTTGAAAGCTGGAGAGTTTCTGGACAGCAACTTGTCAGCGCTACTCAAGGCTTTGTAAATTCGGCAAACAATACTCTTTCTCAAATTGGGCAAGGAGTCAACCTTTACTCAAACGGTTCAGCACTCATGGCTGGTTTGAAGTCTGGTATTGATTCAGGTTGGGCTCAGATTACTTCTAGCGTGTCAAATATGGCGCAATGGATCAAGGACCACAAAGGACCTGTTTCTTACGACAGAAAGTTGCTTATCGAGAACGGTTCAGCACTCATGGCTGGTTTAAATCAAGGTATTCAGACTGGCTGGAGAAATGTCTTGGGCAATGTTTCTAGTATGGCAGGAACTATCCAGGATGTAATCAACGACGATTATTCGGATATCGGCTGGCAGATTGGTCTAGGCATTTCAGATGGCCTTAATTCGTCAATGGATAATGTCACAGGACGTTTGGACGCTATTCGTGATCATGTTAATGATTTTAGCTTGAAATCGAAGAACCTTTTGACAGGAGCGACTGCTACTATGTCAAGCCAATTGAAGGTTGAGGCATTGAGAGGTAAGACGCCTATTGATGAAACCTCTAGCAGGCAGGAAGCCTATATCGCTCATTCAACAAGCCTATTATCGGATGTGATTGATAGCTTATCAGAATTGAGAGAGCAAGTCGCACAAGGTCAGACAATGGTCTTGGACACAGGAGCGCTCATTGGCGGTACCGCTTATGCTTACGATGAAGCAGTAGGTAACATTCAGACATTGAAAGGACGGCATCGATTATGATTACTCAAATTAAGGAATATATCCAATTCGGTGATTTTAATAGCAAAGATGCCGGTTGGTATCTTCAAAGTAGGGACGCTCCTACTCCTGATAAAAAGGAGATTGTGGAGCAAATTCCTTATCTACAAGGTGTTTTAGACTTCTCCGACGTGCTTGGAGAGGTCTTCTTTGATAGACGAGAAATCACTTATGAATTTAAGCTACCAAACAAGGACTACCCTGACAGAAAAGTTGCTGAACGGTTCATCAAATCAAGTATGACGACTAAATCAGAAAGTCAGCTATTTGACACACATGACAAACGTTATTACTGGCTTGGAAAGGTCAAGAGTATTAGGGTAACAGATGTACCCCTGAAGAAGCATTTGATTGCTACAATTGTATTCATTTGTTATCCATTTGCATTTCACGCTGATAATTACTTCGATGATGTCTGGGATACGTTCGACTTCGAGAACGATTTCTCAAATTGGACCAAATGGGATATCAACGTCCGAGAAGAAATTTATTTTGTGAATGGCGGTGATACTTCTGTTAGTCCGACAGTTATCTGCAGCAGTGACATTACATTGATTGATAAAAAAGGTAAAACTTATAAATTTCAAAAAGGTGAGAATAATGACTTTGTTTTATCTATTAAACCAGGAATTAACCGTTTTACTGCCAAAGGAAATGGGACGATTTCATTAAGATTCAATGCAGAGGTGATGGCATGAGTAGCAGAGGAGGTTTTGAAGTATATTTTTGGAACTCTTTTCGAGAAATGTTATCGGATACCGATTTTACCAAAAAGAAGGTCGTTCATAGCCCATATTCTCGACAAGGGAATAAAATCCTTTCAGGTTCTATCAAGCAAGCGCAGAATGCAATCAATGAGTTCACTTTTGTCATCCCAATGCAAAACGATTTGTATCAAAAACTCACCCCTTTCCAATCGATTATCCAGGTTGTGAATTTATATGACGAGGAAGTCGAATTTGAGGGTAGGGTTCTGAGCGTTTCAAATAAAATGACGAGCACAGGATTCGTTCAAGAGGTTGTTTGTGAAGATTTTCTATCATTTTTGCACGACAGTACACAACACTATCAAAAACTAAAAAACACTGGCGCTGAAGCATACTTGAGAGAAATCTTGAATCAGCATAATGCGCAAGTGGAAAATTACAAGCAAATCCATCTTGGAACTGTCACGGTCAAGAGTTTAACAGACAAGCCTTGGCGATATCTTGGGTATGAATCAACCTGGGATACAATCAGAGACCGAATTATATCTAATATAGGCGGATATTTGACTTTAAGACGAGAAAAATCTGGGTTCTATTTGGATTGGACATCTTCTGTTGGGACAAATCAAGAATCTCCTATCCAGCTAGGCAGAAACATCAAGTCTGCATCTCGTGAAATTTCATTTGACGGGATTGCGACTCAAATCATGCCGATTGGAGCAGATGAGAAGAACAGTCAAAATCGAAGTAGCGATAACAAGGAAGAGCAAGGTCCTGATGTTACCAGGAAACAAATCGATATCTCATCGGTCAACGGTGGCAAGATATGGCTTGAAGATGCTGAACTTGTAGCCAAGTTTGGTGTTATCAGGAAGCCTGTTATTTGGACAGAAATCGACAACCCTCAAGTCTTAAAAAATAGAGGACTTCAGTATTTAAAAAACCAAAGAATCGCATTAGCGAAGTGGACGGTCTCAGCAGTCGAGAGATATCTGATTGACTCTAGATATGCGAAGTTTAAAATCGGTAATACCCACCCAATTTTGAATGCTCCTCTTTCAGGAATCGAGCGTTTGCAAATTATCGAGAAAAAGATTGATATCCTAAATCCTCAAAGTGTGGATTTGGTTATTGGCTCTAAGTCTCAATCGCTATCTGCCTATCAACTACAATCTCAAGAAGCGGTTGAATCAATTGAACGTGTTAAAGCTAATCAAGACATTGAGAGCAAGCGTGAGAAACTTTTGGCACTAACAAGCGATCTAGAGCGCTTGAGAAATGAACACAAGTCTGAAAATACAGAAAGAATTAAAGCGTTAGAAGCTGAAATCATTAAAATTAGAAATGAATTAGGAGGAAGTTAATGACAACAGAAGAAGCAACAGGACGTTTGAATCTATACGATGATCCTTCGCCTTTGCCTAAAACTGACAATATCAACATTCTTGTTGATGGTATCAGGAAAAAAACGAGAGGTGCTGATGTTCGAGAATCGATTGCGAAAGCACTTGAGGTGACATACGAAACAGCGACCAAAGACGGCAATGCTAATATGGAAGTAGTAAAGGCTAGAGGTGGATTTGACACACTTTCGCAAAATCTTATGAGCATAAATGCTAATGCAGATGCTGCTAATCAAAAAGCCAGCCAACTTATCAATGAGAAAGTTGACAAAAATGGCGCTGCGCAAGTTACTTGGGCAATGTTAGCACAAGATGCCAGAGAGCAGATCGCTGGTAGCAAAGTGGCCGTCGTAGGGAACAATGCAGTTAGCTCTGCTAATATTGTTAACGGCTCTGTAACAGATGCTAAATTAGATGAGCGTATGGGCTTTGGTTTAATGTTAGCCGGACGATTGACAATTGATGCGAGAAATTCTACGATTTCACTAAATTCAGGAAGTTGGATACAAGTAGGGAAACGTAAATTTGGAGTGACTAAGAATTTAACAGCAGCCCTTCCGAAAGAGAATATCAGCCAATATGTGATATATAACGACGAAACTCAAGAATTATCTGTGAAAACCCTCGGAACTATTAGCAATATTGGAAACAGAGAAACCATTCTTGCCATTTTGTTCAGAGAGATGCTTTTGCATCCACAATCTTCTCCTTTTGTCAAAACAATAGGACTAAAGATTGGCGAGAGAAGTGACTATGTAGATGCCAATTGGGGTACCGTGATCCAAGGTCAAATTATATTTGATCCAAAGGCACGAACGATAAAAGGTAAACGTGATGGAAATAATTTTATCATCGCTTGCGATGGTTACTTCATCGATGGTATTGATGAGTTTGAACTGACGTTTGATTCACCTTTCGGACGCTTGTTATTGTTCGATAGAGACACTAAAACATTTCAGCTTACGACCATGTATTCTTATTCAGAATACCAACAAACTGAAAAACCAAAAACAGCATCTCTAATCAAAATTGCGGAAATATATTTTGATGAAATTCGACATATATCTCACGAAAGAAATTTTGTTAACGTCAATAAGTTGGCTTCTGCTCAGTCAATAATCACATTAGAGCAGCTCAAAATCGACCTGCAGACTAAAAAGACTGTTATTGTAACGTTGGGAGATAGTACAACCGACGCACTAAGAACAACTGGCTATACAGGAAACGTTCTTGAAAGTTTGGTTGACAAACCTAATAGCTACACTGAAATTTTAAATAACATTGTAAATGGTCAAAAAGGTTATTCATTCAACCATAAATTTTACAATCGAGGATTCTCAGGAAAAACAATTAATTGGCTTCGTCAAAATTTGGACGCTGTTCTATCTCCGATACCTGAAACAATTGATTATGCATTTATTACGATGGGGATCAATGACCTGGTATATGATGCAAGTAAGATTAAATCGTTCCGTGACGATCATATCAATATTATCAATCGTTTACTGGCAAAAGGGATTAAACCTGTACTAATGAGCACTCAAGCTGAATTTGAGAATCACAAGCGTTTTGGTTCGAAGATTAATGCTATAGCCGACAACATCAAGAAGGATTTAGCTGCAGAATTAGGATTGCCATTTATTGATTACAATGCAGGTACACGAAATATTTTGAATAATTCAGAATATAAGATTAAGGAGTTAAGTCCTGATATGTGTCACTTTGGGAATCTAGGCCATCAAAAAGGAGCGGAATTCTTAGCCAGTCAATTGATACATCAGACGGTTGTGATTTCGGAATCTAGCAAAGTTGGATATCAAAACAACAAAGTTGTGGCAGATTTGAACTATTCAGATTACTTAACAGATGAGCAGGACGAAGTCAAATTTATTGGAAGAACTGATGGATTTGATTTAGAAGGTCAACTAAACTCTACTCAAACAAAGACAATGTTTGAGGTTTCGGTTTATATTGAACGTCCGTCAATTGTTCACTATTTTGGAAACAACGTGATTCTGACGTCAAACGGGCAGTCGCTATCAGACGGAGCTACGCTCGATGTCGGATTTTATCGAATTTCAGCTAAAAACACCCCTGGAGTTGCTAGTAAGTTCCGTGGCTTGAAATTTAATCTGAAAGAAGTGTAGGCAAAGGAGGTTGTATGCAAATCGAATTTTTCAATTTTTTAAGAAGTGTCGTCAAGACCGAGGACGGACTTGTATTGTACGCTCTAGCTTTGATTGTCTCAATGGAAATCATTGATTTCTTGACAGGGACAATTGCTGCTATTGCCAATCCTGATATTGAATACAAGAGTAAAATCGGCATTAATGGACTCCTTCGCAAGATTTTAGGAGTCCTCTTGCTGATGATCCTTATTCCGATGTCCGTGCTCTTGCCTGAAAAGACAGGCTTCGCATTCTTGTACTCGATTTATCTCGGATATATCGCATTTACTTTTCAATCACTCATTGAAAATTACCGCAAACTAAAAGGAAACATCACTCTTTTTCAGCCAATCCTGAAAGCATTTCAGCGCTTGCTCGAGAAAGATGATGATAAAAACAAAGGAGAATAACACATGCAACAAATCAATGAAATCATCATCAATTCAGCAATTAGTATTCTTGTCATTTTAGCTGGCATTGCAGTCAAGTCAATCAAAGAATATTTAATTAAAAAAGGCGGTGAGCAATCTGTCAAAATCGTTGAAATCTTGGCCAAGAATGCGGTCAATGCAGTAGAACAAGTATCTGCTGAAACTGGCTACAAAGGCGAAGAAAAGTTAGAACAAGCTCGAATTAAAATTCGGGCAGAACTTAACAAGTATAATATTGGCATGACTGACAAAGACCTGGATACTTTCGTTGAGTCTGCGGTCAAGCAAATGAACGATGCCTGGACTGAAAAATAGATCAAGAGAACCTAAAAAGGTTCTCTTTCTTTTTTATTAGAAAGGAGGTTAGCATTTGAAAAAGGCCATTAAAAAAGATACGGACATTTGTGTCAAAGTCCGAGATGGTGCTGACAAAGTAAGCGAGGAATTCTACTCGCATGATAAAAACAACGCATTTATAGAGCTATCCTTGAACAGTATCAATGCCGAGAAAGTGACCGTCTTATTCCACTTCAATAAAACAAATCGCTTTTTGGAAGTTGTCGGAGCGATTGAAAATAATATCGCATCTATTCCATTTGATACATCGATGATCACGACTGACGAAACTGTGACTGGTTTTGTCTATGCTGAAAAAGACCTGCAATCTGCAGACCTTTTCAGGTTCTCGTTTGGTGTACGTGTTTCTGAAATCGACAAGCTCGACGGTGCCCCTGTCATCGAGAAGGAAACTAAACGCATTGTGGCAGTGACTGATATTGTGACCAAGTCAGAATTAGAGGAAGCGCTGAAGCATATCAAGGTTGAAGGTGCAACCTATGACGACTCAGAAGTCATTCGACGGTTAGCACTGCTAGAAGCTAAGCCTGAACCTGATACAAGTCAGTTTGCTACCAAGGAAGAGTTGCAGAACATTTCCCTGACTCCTGGACCAAAGGGTGACCGTGGCGAACCTGGACCGCAAGGTGCGACAGGTGAAACTGGTCCTCAAGGTCTGCAAGGACCTCCAGGACCTAAAGGAGATACCGGGGAACGTGGACCACAAGGTGACCCTGGACCTAAAGGTGACATAGGTCCAAAAGGAGAGGACGGCTTACAAGGACCTATTGGTCCTCAAGGTATTCCAGGTGAACGAGGACAAGACGGGCAGACTGGACCTATGGGACCTCCGGGACCGCAAGGGGAACGAGGACCTGCAGGCAATGACGGTCAGCCTGGACCTAAAGGAGCAGACGGAGTGGGCATTCCTCAAAAGCTATCTTTATCTGGGAACACGCTTATTCTATCGGACGGTGGCGGAAGCATTATCCTACCAGCCAATACTACAAGTGGACCGGCAAGTGAATATGAACTTCGCGGAAATGGTTCACCGGAAGGTAAGGTTAACGCTCCTGTCGGAACTACCTATGTCGACATGGCTGTCACAAATGAAGCTCTTAAATGGATTAAGAGAAAAGATGACGGTCCTCGTGGATGGGAGGTTATGGTCGGTGACACCGGTTGGCGTACCTTAACAATCTCATCTAAATTAGGAAACTCGTATCTGAAAGTACGCCGTGTCAATAATATAGTGATGTACCAATTTGGTGGACTAAGCTGGGGATGGTTCGGTGTTATTCGTCGAAATGGTGCGGGTTATGCTGTACAACGGAGCGATCCAGACCGAAATTGCTATATTTTAGGGCTACAAGGAGTTCCTCTAGGTTTCCGCTCGAAATTTAGCTTGATCGGCGAAATCTATAATGATAAAGGAAGAAGATATGGAACTTGGTATCTTGGAGGAGAAGGGGACGGAAATCAGCTTAGATTTCAATTTGAGGACCCCGTCCCTACTAACGCCGATATCGGTGATATTAGGGTCAGTGCAATCTGTTACCTGACTGATGATCCATGGCCTACTAATCTTCCTCCGAAAGGATGAAAGGAAAAATAAAAATGAGTAAAATTAAGGAAATGATCCAATTCTTCATCGATAAAGCAGACGCTGGAGCTGGTGTCGATTATGATGGAATGTATGGATATCAATGCGCAGACTTGACGTGCATGGGGGTTTATAAGTTCTTTGGCGCACGTCTTTGGGGCAACGCTATTGACTTGCTACGTTCAGCAGAAGCAGCAGGACTACAAGTGGTATATGGCGCTCAATATCCAAAAGCTGGTTGGTTCTTTGTTAAGAACTTTGTAGCTGGCGATGGTGTGAACTATGGCCATACTGGGCTTGTCTATGAAGATTCAGACGGTTCTACAATCAAGACGATTGAGCAGAATATCGATGGCAACTGGGACTATCTTGATGTTGGCGGACCTTGTCGCTACTACGAACGATCAGTAGATTCGATTGTAGGATATATCGTACCGCCTCAAGAAGACCAATCAGGCTGGAAACATGATGATACTGGCTGGTGGTGGAGTCGTAAAGATGGCTCTTACCCTACTTCAAAATTTGAAGCAATTAACGGTAACTGGTTCTATTTCAACGATAATGGCTATATGTATGCTGACCAATGGCTGCATCACACAGATGGCAACTGGTATTGGTTCGATAAAGACGGCTACATGGCCAATAGCGGTTGGAAGAAGATCAATGGGAAATGGTACTACTTCAATGCAGATGGTGCTATGCAGACTGGCTGGGTGAAATACTACGAGAAATGGTATTACCTCAATTCAGAAAATGGCGCCATGGTATCGAATACTTTCGTTCCATACAACAATGGATATTATCTCATGCTTGAAGATGGCCGATTGGCTGAACAAGCTGCATTCACAATCGAACCTGATGGCTTGATTACAACTAAATAAAAATAAAGCATAGAAAGGCTTTCAGAATTTAATTACACTAAGACCGCAGGCATTTGCTTGCGGTTTTTTTGTTTGCTCTGAAAGTGCTTTCTAAAATTAAAAAGTAATGATTTTTTCATAACTTTTTATTTTCTTTTACGAATAGATAAGTAAGGAGGAAGAAAATATGAACATTTTGAACATTAAACTTGCAAGCGTAGAACATACTGACTTAGGCTTTGAGCATTGGGTAGATGTGACTTACACGGTGCCAATTTTAAAAAATGAGTACACGGTCAAGTTGTTGCTCTTGATGGAATGCAAGATAGAGGACCAGGAAGTCATTGAGTATCTGGTATCAACTTGGAAGTATCGTGATCTGGTGTTACATTCTGTGCAGATGTATGAGATGGAACGAATTAATCACACATAATACCTCGCCCCAAATCCGCCCCAAATAATTTTTAAAGTTATCCTTTTTTATCCTAAAAGAAAAACAAAAAAGCCCGATTTTA
Organism: Streptococcus wuxiensis; assembly: GCF_040888245.1. NCBI lineage: Bacteria > Bacillati > Bacillota > Bacilli > Lactobacillales > Streptococcaceae > Streptococcus > Streptococcus wuxiensis. Next base: position 60 of record NZ_JBFNFE010000009.1, on the reverse strand, counting down.
CGGGCTTTCTTTTTGGATAAATTCTGATAAATTACTACAAAAAAGGCGGTAGACGGATTT
>NZ_JBFNFE010000008.1:0-39608 GCF_040888245.1 Streptococcus wuxiensis | reverse complement strand
CGGCGGTTCGATTCCGTCTCGCGCCATTTCTTATATTACACGGAAGGGTAGCGAAGAGGCTAAACGCGGCGGACTGTAAATCCGCTCCTTCGGGTTCGGGGGTTCGAATCCCTCCCCTTCCATCTTATACGGGCATAGTTTAAAGGTAGAACTAAGGTCTCCAAAACCTTCAGTGTGGGTTCAATTCCTACTGCCCGTGTTAAACGTTATGGCGGGTGTGGTGAAGTGGTTAACACATCAGATTGTGGCTCTGACATTCGGGGGTTCGATTCCCCTCACTCGCCTATTTTATATTATTGGGGTATAGCCAAGCGGTAAGGCAAGGGACTTTGACTCCCTCATGCGTTGGTTCGAATCCAGCTACCCCAGTTACTATTTGCCGGCGTGGCGGAATTGGCAGACGCGCTGGACTCAAAATCCAGTGTCCGCAAGGACGTGCCGGTTCGACCCCGGCCGCCGGTATAGTAATAAAGACAAGGTTTTCGGACCTTGTCTTTTTAATTTCTCTTCCATTTTTTTCTCTCGCAGTTACATAAAATTACTTATTTTTTTTCTAAATTTTATTGTTAACCTGAATGATCAATATTACTTTACTATATGTTTACTAAATCTTAAATTATTTCTTTATAAATTTAACTATAATAGGTCTATACCATTTACAAATTACACAGAAAGGTTTATAATGTAATTGACATAATAAATATTAGAAAAATGAATTACGGAGGTTATCATTATGCCTAAATATATTAAAGCGGATCAATTTTTCTATCCTCATGGTGTTCGTCGTGGCGGTTTTCTAGAACTTGTTGATGGTAAATTTGGTAAGCATGTGGATCAAGTATCTGAGGACGCAGAAATTATTGACTATACTGGTTATAGTATTGCTCCTGGTCTTGTTGATACACATATTCATGGATTTGGTGGGGTTGATGTTATGGACAATAACATCGAAGGTACTCTTCATACAATGAGTGAAGGTCTTCTTAGCACAGGTGTTACTAGTTTCCTACCAACTACTCTAACATCATCATACGAACAATTATTAGCTGTTACTGAAAATATTGGTGCGCGCTACAAAGAGGCTTCTGGTGCTAAAATTCGTGGGATTTACTTTGAAGGTCCATACTTTACTGAGGAATTTAAGGGAGCTCAAAACCCTGCTTACATGAAAGATCCTCGCCTGGATGAATTTCGTGCTTGGCAGAAGGTTGCTAATGGTCTTCTAAATAAAATTGCCCTTGCACCTGAACGTGAAGGTGTTGAGGACTTTGTACGTACGGTTACTGGTGAAGGAGTAACTGTTGCTTTAGGTCACTCAAATGCAACTTTTGATCAGGCTAAGAAGGCTGTTGACGCTGGTGCAAGTGTTTGGGTTCATGCTTATAATGGTATGCGTGGGTTAACTCACCGTGAGCTTGGTATGGTTGGTGCTATGTATGAATTGCCACATACTTATGCTGAATTGATTTGCGATGGGCATCACGTTGATCCTAAGGCTTGTGACATCCTACTTAAACAAAAAGGTACTGAAAATATTGCTCTTATCACTGACTGTATGACAGCGGGAGGTTTGCAAGATGGTGACTACATGCTAGGAGAATTCCCAGTTGTGGTTGCAAATGGTACTGCACGTCTCAAATCTACTGGGAACTTGGCAGGTTCTATTCTCAAACTTAAAGACGGTTTGAAAAATGTTGTTGAATGGGGTATTGCAAATCCACATGAAGCAGTTATGATGGCCAGTCTCAATCCAGCAAAATCAGTTCATATTGATGACGTTTGTGGACAAATCCGTGAAGGCTACGATGCTGACTTTATTGTTCTTGATAAGGATTTGGAATTGGTAGCAACTTACCTTGATGGTGAAAAACGTTATCAAGCATAATCTCTAAAGTAGGAACTAATTTAGTTTCTACTTTTTTTAATTTAGTTTGTTAATTTTTTCACATATTACTTGATTTTATTTATGAAAAGGCTTACAATTATGATATAAACAATACAAATAAAAAAACGGAGGTAAGCTTTATGAAAGCCTATACTTATGTTAAACCAGGACTTGCTTCATTTGTTGATGTTGACAAACCAGTTATTCGCAAGCCAACTGACGCTATTGTGCGTATTGTAAAAACTACTATTTGTGGAACAGATCTTCATATTATCAAAGGAGATGTCCCTGCATGTAAGAGTGGAACTATCCTTGGCCATGAAGGAATCGGGATTGTAGAGGAAGTTGGAGCAGGCGTTTCAAACTTCAAAAAAGGCGATAAGGTTTTGATTTCTTGTGTATGTGCCTGTGGTAAATGCTACTACTGTAAAAAGGGAATCTATGCCCACTGTGAAGACGAAGGCGGTTGGATTTTTGGACATTTGATCGACGGTATGCAAGCCGAATATCTTCGTGTTCCTCATGCTGATAATACTCTCTATCACACTCCAGCTGATTTGTCTGATGAAGCCTTGGTTATGTTATCTGATATCCTACCAACTGGTTATGAAATTGGTGTCTTAAAAGGGAAAGTAGAGCCTGGTTGTAGTGTGGCTATCGTTGGTTCAGGTCCAGTTGGCTTAGCAGCCCTATTGACTGCTCAATTCTATTCACCTGCTAAATTGATCATGGTAGACCTAGACGATAACCGTTTGGATACTGCAGTTTCTTTCGGTGCTACTCATAAGATTAATTCTTCAGACCCTGAAAAAGCAATTCAAGAAATTTATGATTTAACAGATGGTAGAGGTGTGGATGTTGCTATAGAAGCTGTTGGTATTCCTGAAACGTTTGATCTCTGCCAAAAGATTATCGGTGTAGATGGAACAGTAGCCAACTGTGGTGTGCATGGTAAGCCAGTTCAGTTTGATTTGGATACTCTATGGATTCGTAACATTAACGTAACTACCGGTTTGGTTTCTACTAACACAACTCCTCAGCTTTTGAAAGCTTTAGAAAGCCATAAAATTGAACCAGAAAAATTAGTAACTCATTACTTCAAACTAAGTGAAATTGAAAAGGCCTATGAAGTATTTGGTAAGGCTGCAGATCATCATGCGATTAAGGTTATCATTGAAAACGATATTTCAGAAGGTTAATCGAATTTGAATCCAGTTATTCTTTTTAGAATAGCTGGATTTTTTGAAAATATTAGATAATTCGTGAAAGCAAGCAAATTTCTTTCATTGTTCTTAAAATTTCGCTATAATATACGATACAAAGGAAATGAAACTATGTATCGAGTTATAGAAATGTACGGGGATTTTGAACCTTGGTGGTTCATAGAAGGATGGGAAGAAGACGTCATTAGTAGTAAGAAATTTGAAAATTACTATGATGCTTTGAAGTATTATAAATCTTGCTGGTTTGAACTGGAAAAGAAAATTCCACTATATAAAAGTCGAGGAGACTTAATGACCATATTTTGGAATCCGGAGGATAAGCGTTGGTGTGAGGAATGTGATGAATTTCTGCAGCAATATCATTCCTTGGCTTTACTGGAAGATGGTCAAGTTATACCAGATGAAAAATTCAGACCGGGTTATGAAAAACAAACTGGTTTAGAAATCCACCGAACTTGTCGTATCAAAAAAGATGGAACAACTTTTTAATAAAGTTGTTCTTTTTTTGTATTTTCTTCGAATAATTAACTGAGGAGGGAATATGGTACAAGCACTTGCACAAGAATTGATTAGTCTCGCAAAAAAGGATGGAGCTCAGGATATCTATTTTATTCCCAAGGACAAGGTTTATGAGTTGCATATGCGAATAGGTGATGAAAGGCGTTTGATTAATAGCTATGACTTTGAAAAGTTGGGCGCAGTTATTAGTCATTTTAAATTTATTGCGGGGATGAATGTTGGAGAAAAGCGTCGTAGTCAGCTTGGGTCCTGTGATTATCAGCATGATGGCAAGGTTTCTTCACTACGCTTATCGACGGTAGGAGATTATCGTGGTCATGAGAGTTTAGTTATTCGCCTTTTGCACGATGAAGAACAAGAGTTGCGTTTCTGGTTTCAAGACCTTAAGGAACTGGAAAAGGGCTTTAGGCAACGCGGCCTTTATCTTTTTGCAGGCCCTGTAGGAAGTGGGAAAACTACCTTAATGCATGAATTAGCTAAGTCATTGTTCAAGGGACAACAAGTCATGTCTATTGAGGACCCAGTCGAGATTAAGCAAGAAGAGATGCTGCAATTACAACTCAATGAAGCTATTGGACTGAGTTATGAAAACTTGATAAAACTTTCTTTGCGACACCGCCCAGATCTTTTAATCATTGGCGAAATCCGGGATAGCGAAACAGCCCGTGCTGTTGTAAGAGCGAGCTTAACAGGAGCTACAGTGTTCTCAACCATTCATGCCAAAAGTATTCGTGGAGTTTATGAACGTCTCCTAGAATTAGGGGTCAGCGAGGAAGAATTAGCGGTGGTTTTACAAGGTGTTTGCTACCAGAGACTAATCGGGGGAGGAGGAATTATTGATTTTGCAAACCAAAATTATTCAGAACACCAGGCAGAAAAGTGGAATGAGCAAATTGATCAGCTTCTTAAAGACGGACATATCACTGCCCTTCAAGCTGAAACGGAGAAAATTAGCTACCAGTAAGCAGAAGAAAATTATCACTCTCTTTAACAATTTGTTTTCTAGTGGTTTTCACTTGGTAGAAATCATTTCCTTTCTTGATAGAAGTCTTTTGTTGGAGAAGGAATATGTTTCACAGATGCGCCTAGGACTATCGAAAGGTAAATCTTTCTCGGAAATGATGGGGAATTTAGGTTTTTCGAGTGCGATTGTCACTCAACTTTCATTGGCTGAAGTTCATGGAAATCTCCATTTGAGTTTGGGGAAAATTGAAGAATATTTGGATAATCTTGCTAAGGTCAAGAAGAAGTTAATTGAAGTTGCGACCTACCCACTTATTTTGCTAGCTTTTTTACTGTTAATTATGCTAGGATTGCGGAATTATCTCTTGCCCCAACTGGATAGTAGTAACATAGCTACCTTAGTGATTAGTAAACTGCCACAGATTTTTCTCGGACTTATTCTGGCACTTGGTTTAGTATCTTTAACTGGTCTAGTTTTTTACAGAAAGTCTGCGAAAATTCAAATTTTCTCTTTTCTGGCTAGAATTCCATTTCTAGGTATGTTTGTTCAGTATTATCTAACTGCCTATTATGCTCGGGAATGGGGAAATATGATTGGGCAAGGTTTAGAGTTGGCACAGATTTTCCAGATGATGCAGGAGCAAGGAGATCCTCTTTTTAAAGAAATTGGATACGATTTAGATCAATCTTTGCAAAATGGGCATGAATTTTCTAAGGTTGTTCAGACCTATCCCTTCTTTAGAAAGGAGTTGGGATTAATCATTGAATATGGAGAAGTTAAATCCAAGTTGGGAAGCGAACTGGAGATTTATGCGGAGAAAACTTGGGAATCTTTCTTTACTCGGGTTAATCGAACCATGAATCTAGTGCAACCACTGGTCTTTATTTTTGTAGCCCTGCTAATCGTTTTATTGTATGCAGCTATGTTGCTGCCGATGTATCAAAATATGGAGGTAAATTTTTAGATGAAAAAGATGTTGATGAAATTAAAAGAAGCTACGGTAAAAGGTTTCACTCTTGTAGAAATGTTAGTGGTCCTTCTTATCATTAGCGTCCTACTCTTATTGTTTGTGCCAAATCTGACTAAGCAAAAGGATGCAGTCAATGATAAGGGGAAAGCAGCTGTCGTCAAGGTGGTAGAAAGTCAAGCAGAACTGTATAGTCTGGATAAAAATGAAGATGCTAGTCTAAGCAAATTACAGGCAGATGGACGCATTACTGCTGAGCAAGCAAAAGCCTATAAAGAGTATCATGCCAAGCAAAATAAGAGTCAGTCAGTTGCAGATTAGGGCCTTTACCATGCTAGAAAGTTTATTGGTCTTAGGAATAGTCAGCCTGTTAGCCTTGGGTTTGTCAAGTTCAGTTCAGTCGACTTTTGCAGCTGTGGAAGAGCAAATTTTCTTTATGGAGTTTGAGGAACTTTATCGAGAAACCCAGAAGCGAAGTCTGGCTAGCCAGCAGAAGATGAACTTAATGCTAGAAGAGAGAAGTATTGGGAATGGCTATCAGAAATTGGCTATTCCTAAAGGCATTCAATTGCAGTCTAATCAGTCAATTACCTTTGATAAGGCTGGAGGGAATTCGTCTCTAGCTAGCGTGAGATTTCAAACGCGAAAAGAAACGATTCGTTATCAATTATATTTAGGAAATGGAAAGATTAAACGTATTCAAGAAGCAAAAAATTAAGGCGGTTATTTTACTGGAAGCAGTGATTTCACTAGCCATTTTTGCCAGTATAGCAACCCTCTTGCTGGGACAGATTCAAGAAAGTAGAAAAAGAGAAGTAGAACTTCTAAAACAGGAAGAAGTTTTGCGAGTGGCTCGTATGGCTTTGCAGACTGGACAAAAGCAGTTGACTGTCAATGGCCTTACGGTTCATGTTGTCTCGAATGAGCGAGGTTTGGAGGTATACCATGGAACGGAGAAATTACTGGCGATTCAAGACAAGTAGGGTCAGAGCTTTCACACTTTTAGAATCCTTGGTTGCCCTTATCGTTATTAGTGGTAGCTTACTCCTCTTTCAAGCTATGAGTCAGCTCTTGGTTTCAGAGGTTCGCTACCAGCAGAGAAGTGAGCAAAAAGAATGGCTCTTATTTGTGGATCAGCTAGAAACAGAGCTGAATCGAGCCCAATTTGAAAAAGTGGAGAATGATAGGCTTTACCTCAAACAGGAAGGCAAACCCATTTCCATGGGTAAATCAAAGTCAAATGATTTCCGGAAAACAGATGCTAGTGGACGTGGTTATCAACCCATGGTCTACGGCCTAAAATCAGCTCGAATTCAAGAAAAAGGGCAGGAGTTGCACTTTCACTTTCAGTTTGAAAAGGGACTAGAGAGGGAATTTATCTATCGTGTTGAAAAAGAAAAAAGTTAGAGCAGGAGTTCTCCTATACGCTGTCACTATTGCTGGAATTTTTAGTCTTTTGTTGCAGTTTTATCTAAATCGGCAACTAGCACATCATCAGGATTATGCCTTAAATAAAGAAAAACTTCTTGCATTTGCTATGGCTAAGAGAACCTATGAAAAAGCTACTTCTGAAAATGGAGAGCAGTCATTTAATGTAGGGAAGTCAACTTATCGAAATGACGAAAAATTCTTCACAACGACTATTGACACAGGAAAAAATCAGTTTGAATTTCACTTTTCTCCTTTAAAAAGGACCGGTCAAAAGTCTGAGAAAACAGAAGACAAGCCCAAAGAAGGAAATGAGGAGAAAACAGAAGAAGGGATCAAAAAAGAGACTGCTAGGTCTTCCAAATTAGCACCTTCAAAGAAGGGCACAGAGTAGTTAGTACGAGGTTTTTACATGAAATCATGCTATAATAGATACATATGGAGGACCAAAAATGGCAAGTGTAAAATTGTATCTAGTGCGTCATGGGAAAACAATGTTTAATACGATTGGGCGTGCTCAAGGCTGGAGTGATACTCCTTTAACAGCTGAAGGTGAGCGAGGCATTCACGAACTGGGAATTGGTTTGCGTGAGTCAGGCTTAAAGTTTGAGCGTGCTTACTCGAGTGACTCAGGACGTACCATCCAGACTATGGGAATTATCCTTGAGGAACTAGGTTTAACAGGGCAAATTCCTTATCGTATGGATAAGCGAATCCGTGAATGGTGCTTTGGTAGCTTTGATGGTGCTTATGATGGGGACTTATTTATGGGGATTATTCCTCGTATCTTTAATGTCGATCATGTGCATCGTTTGTCCTATGCTGAGCTGGCTGAAGGTCTGGTAGAAGTAGACACAGCAGGTTGGGCTGAAGGATGGGAAAAGCTAAGTGGTCGTATCTGGGAAGGCTTTGAAGCCATTGCCAAGGAAATGGAAGCCAATGGTGGAGGAAATGCCCTGGTAGTCAGCCATGGAATGACAATTGGAACTATTGTTTACCTCATTAACGGCATGCATCCACATGGTCTTGATAACGGAAGTGTGACGATTCTAGAGTACGAAGATGGTCAGTTTTCAGTAAAGATTGTTGGGGACTGTAGCTACCGTGAAATTGGACGAGTTAAGCTAGACGAGCAAGATAGTTCAGAACAATAAAATTCAGCACTAAATTTAGAAGAATTTTTAAAGGATTGATAGAATGCTGATGTCGTGATTCACAAGCTTGAGAGAGCTGAGTGATTTGACAATAGCATTCTTTTTTGTTAGAATAGTATCAACATGAAAGCATAAGAAGGGACTGACAGAACTGTCGTCCCCTTTTGTCTATCTTATAAGGGGGAAATATGCTGTTTCAGAAAATAAAAGCCTATAAATGGCAGGTCCTGGCTTCCTTGATTATGACAGGTCTAATGGTAACGAGTTCACTCTTGCAACCACGTTATCTACAGGAAGTTTTAGAGGCACTGCTAACGGGTGATAATGAAGCTATTTATCATATTGGTTTTTGGTTAATCCTTGTTGCCTTGATTGGTTTGATTGCAGGTGGCATTAATGTTGTGTTAGCTGCCTACATTGCTCAAGGAGTTTCGTCTGACTTACGTGAAGATGCCTTTCGTAAGATTCAAACTTTTTCATACGCCAATATTGAGAAGTTTAATGCAGGGAACCTTGTTGTTCGTATGACCAACGATATCAACCAGATTCAGAACGTAGTCATGATGACCTTCCAAATTCTCTTTCGACTACCACTTTTGTTTATCGGTTCCTTTATTCTAGCAGTTGTCACCCTACCTTCTCTGTGGTGGGTGCTAGTTCTCATGGTCGTTCTGATTGTTGCCATAATGGGTTTTATGATGGGAGTTGTGGGACCGCGCTTTGCAAAATTCCAGACCTTACTAGAGCGTATCAATGCCATTGCTAAAGAAAATTTGCGTGGTGTGCGCGTGGTTAAGTCTTTTGTCCGAGAAAAAGATCAGTTTGATAAATTTACGCAGGTGTCAGATGAATTGTTGGGAGAAAACCTTTATATCGGTTATGCCTTTTCTGTTATGCAACCTGCAATGATGTTGATTTCTTACGGGGCTGTTTTTCTCTCAATCTGGCTTGTAGCAGGTATGGCAGAGTCAGATCCATCAGTAGTTGGTTCCATTGCTTCCTTTGTAAACTACCTGAGTCAGATTATCTTTACCATCGTCATGGTTGGATTTTTGGGGAATTCAGTCACTCGTGCTATGATTTCCCTTCGTCGTATTCGTGAAATCCTTGATACAGAACCAGCTATGACTTTCAATGATGTGGAAGATGAAGAATTGGAAGGAAGTCTCAGTTTTGAAAATGTTACCTTTACCTATCCAAATGATGAAGAACCTATCCTAAAAGATGTATCCTTCGATATCGCAGCTGGTGAAATGGTTGGGGTTGTCGGAGCAACTGGTGCAGGGAAATCAACCTTGGCTCAGTTGATTCCACGATTATTTGATCCTCAGCAAGGTTCGATCAAGATTGGTGGAAAGGATATTCGGACAGTTAGTGAAGGGACGCTTCGTAAGACAGTTTCTATCGTCCTACAAAAAGCCATTCTCTTTAGTGGAACTATCGCAGATAATCTCAGACAAGGTAAGGGAGATGCGACAGTTTCAGAAATGGAACGCGCAGCTCGCATCGCCCAGGCCAGTGAATTTATTAGTCGTATGGACTTGGCCTTTGAGAGTCCGGTTGAGGAACGTGGGACTAACTTTTCTGGTGGACAAAAACAAAGAATGTCTATTGCGCGTGGGATTGTCAGCAATCCTCGTATCTTGATTTTTGATGATTCAACCTCTGCCCTTGATGCCAAATCGGAACGTTTGGTCCAAGAAGCCCTCAACAAGGATTTGAAGGGGACGACTACGATTATCATCGCACAAAAGATTAGCTCTGTTGTGCATGCCGATAAAATCTTAGTGCTTGACCAAGGTCGCTTGATTGGTCAAGGCAAACACGCTGACTTGGTTGCAACAAACGCAGTTTATCGAGAAATTTACGAAACGCAAAAAGGAAAGGAGGAGTAGGATGAAGACATTTGAATTCTTTTGGAACTATTTTAAAGTTTATAAGATATCCTTTGTCGTTGTTATTGCTATGATTATCATTGCAACGATTGCACAAGCCCTCTTTCCAGTATTTGCAGGTCAAACAGTCACGGAACTAGCTAATTTAGTTATAGCTTATCAAAATGGAAATCCTGATATGGTTTGGCAAAGTCTATTAGGACTCTTGATTAATCTTGCTTATATTTTGATTGTGCTCGTGGTGTCGAGTCTTATCTATATGGTTTTGATGAGCCGTATTATTGCCGAATCGACAAATGAGATGCGTAAGGGACTTTTTGGCAAGCTTTCTCGTTTGACTGTTTCCTTCTTTGACCGCCATCAAGATGGTGATATCCTGTCACGTTTTACCAGTGATTTGGATAACATCCTACAGGCTTTCAACGAAAGTCTGGTGTCTGTTATGACCAATATTGCCCTTTATATTGGTTTGTTGATTGTCATGTTCGCAAAAAATGTGACCTTGGCGTTGATTACGATTGCTAGCACTCCGATAGCTGTCATCATGTTGATTGTCATTTTGAAATTGGCAAGAAAATATACCAATCTTCAGCAAAAAGAGGTTGGGAAGCTCAATGCTTACATGGATGAGAGTATTTCGGGTCAGAAAGCCGTTATCGTTCAGGGCATTCAAGATGATGTGATCGCAGGTTTTGTTGAGCAAAACGAGCGTGTCCGTAAAGCAACCTTTAAGGGCAGAATGTTTTCAGGAATTCTCTTTCCTGTCATGAACGGAATGAGTTTGGTCAATACAGCTATTGTTATTTTTGTCGGTTCAGCTGTCTTACTGAATGATCAGAATATCGAGACAGCGACAGCTCTGGGTTTGATTGTCATGTTTACCCAGTTTTCTCAGCAATATTACCAACCCATTATCCAATTGGCAGCAAGTTGGGGAAGTTTGCAACTGGCCTTTACAGGTGCAGAACGTATCCAAGAAATGTTTGATGCAGAAGAAGAAATTCGTCCTCAAGATGCTCCAGTCTTTAACGAATTAAAAGAAGGTGTGGAGATTCGTAAGGTGGACTTCTCCTACCTGCCAGGAAAACCCATTTTGAAAGATGTTAGCATTTCAGCTCCAAAAGGGAAAATGATTGCGGTTGTTGGTCCGACAGGTTCGGGGAAAACAACCATCATGAACTTAATCAATCGTTTTTATGATGTGGATGCAGGTAGTATCAGCTTTGATGGAACAGATATTCGCGAGTTTGATTTAGACAGTTTGCGAAGTAAGGTAGGAATTGTCCTACAGGATTCGGTTTTGTTCAGTGGAACTATTCGTGACAATATTCGATTTGGAGTACCAGATGCCAGTCAGGAAATGGTCGAAGCAGCAGCTAAGGCTACACACATCCATGACTACATCGAAAGCCTACCAGATAAGTACGATACTCTGATTAATGATGATCAGAGCGTATTCTCAACCGGTCAGAAGCAGTTGATTTCTATTGCTCGTACCTTGATGACAGATCCACAGGTCTTAATCTTGGATGAGGCAACCTCTAACGTTGATACTGTAACAGAAAGCAAGATTCAAAATGCCATGGAAGCTATTGTGGCAGGAAGAACTAGTTTTGTGATTGCCCATCGCTTGAAAACAATTCTAAATGCTGATCAGATTATTGTACTCAAAGATGGTCAAGTCATTGAACAAGGAAATCATCAGGAATTGCTTAGACTTGGTGGATTCTACGCAGAATTGTATCACAATCAATTTGTCTTTGAATAATACTCTTAGAACATCTCTTCAAACCACGTCAGCGTCCCTTGCCGTATATGTGTTACTGACTTCGTCAGTTCTATCCACAACCTCAACACTGTGTTTTGAGCAACCTGCGGCTAGCTTGCTAGTTTGCTCTTTGATTTTCATTGAGTATAAGCAAAAAAGTTGTCCTAATTTTGGGCAACTTTTTCTGATAAAAAAATTTTATCACGGACTTAAAAAATACATATTAGACAGGAGTGGGCAAGGATGATAAGATAAGATTATCAATGGAGAAGGAAAGGAAATCAGTAATGGCAAGAACAGTTGTTGGAGTAGCGGCAAACCTATGTCCTGTGGACGCAGAAGGTAAAAATATTCATTCATCAGTCTCTTGTAAATTTGCTGAGAGTATTCGTCAGGTTGGCGGACTTCCTTTGGTCATTCCGGTTGGTGATGAGTCGGTGGTCCATGACTATGTAGAAATGATTGATAAGCTCATCTTGACTGGGGGACAAAATGTTCACCCTCAGTTTTATGGTGAGGAAAAAACGATTGATAGTGATGATTATAACCTAGCTCGTGATGAGTTTGAGCTCGCTCTTCTACAAGAAGCCTTGCGTCAGAATAAGCCAATCTTAGCCATTTGCCGTGGCGTTCAGCTTGTCAACGTTGCCTTTGGTGGGACACTCAATCAGGATATTGAAGGTCATTGGCAAGGTCTACCTTTTGGGACTTCACATTCTATTGAGACAGTGGATGGCAGTGTAGTGTCTAAATTATTTGGTAAAGAAAGTCAGGTTAATTCAGTGCATCGTCAGAGCATTAAAGATCTGGCACCCAATTTCCGTGTGACGGCTGTGGATCCACGTGATCAAACTGTTGAAGCAATCGAATCTATCGACGAACACCGTATTATTGGTCTCCAGTGGCATCCAGAATTCTTGGTCAATGAAGAAGATGGCAACTTAGAATTATTTGAGTATTTATTGAATGAATTGTAACGACTAGAATCCTAGTCGTTTTATTATTCGTAGGGTTTGATGCCTCAAGTTTTTAAATTTTGTAAGATTCTATGCAAACGTTTGAATTGTGATAAAAATTGGAAATTTTTAGTATAAAAACTTGAAAAAATTGTTAGTAAGCGTTATGATAGAAAAGAAGAAATTTTGGAGGAATACTATGTCACATATTAAATTTGATTATTCAAAAGTATTAGACAAATTTGTTGCACCACATGAAGTGGAGTACATGCAAGCACAAGTTACAGCAGCAGACGAATTGATCCGTAAAGGAACTGGTGCTGGGAGCGACTTCTTGGGTTGGTTGGACCTTCCTGAAAACTACGACCGCGAAGAATTTGACCGCATCTTGAAAGCTGCTGAACAAATCAAATCAGACAGCGATGTTTTGGTGGTTATCGGTATCGGTGGATCTTACCTTGGTGCCAAAGCAGCAATTGACTTCTTGAACCACCACTTTGCAAACTTGCAAACAAAAGAAGAACGTAAAGCACCACAAATCCTATACGCTGGAAACTCAATCTCATCTACTTACCTTGCTGACTTGGTAGAGTACGTTTCAGATAAAGATTTCTCAGTAAACGTGATTTCTAAATCAGGTACAACAACTGAACCAGCGATTGCTTTCCGTGTCTTCAAAGAACTTTTGGTTAAGAAATACGGTCAAGAAGAAGCTAACAGACGTATCTATGCAACAACTGACCGCCAAAAAGGTGCAGTTAAGGTTGAAGCAGATGCTAACGGTTGGGAAACATTTGTGGTTCCAGATGACATCGGTGGACGCTTCTCAGTCTTGACAGCAGTTGGCTTGCTTCCAATCGCTGCATCAGGTGCAGACATCAAAGCCCTTATGGAAGGTGCGAATGCTGCCCGTAAAGACTACACTTCAGATAAACTTTCTGAAAATGAAGCTTACCAATACGCAGCTGTTCGTAACATCCTTTACCGTAAAGGCTATGCTACTGAAATCTTGGTAAACTACGAGCCATCCCTTCAATACTTCTCAGAATGGTGGAAACAATTGGCTGGAGAGTCAGAAGGGAAAGACCAAAAAGGGATTTACCCAACTTCAGCTAACTTTTCAACAGACTTGCACTCATTGGGTCAGTTTATCCAAGAAGGAACTCGTATCATGTTTGAAACAGTTGTCCGCGTTGACAAACCTCGTAAGAACGTGATCATCCCTACTTTGGAAGAAGACCTTGACGGACTTGGTTACCTTCAAGGAAAAGACGTTGACTTCGTTAACAAAAAAGCAACTGACGGTGTTCTTCTTGCCCACACTGACGGTGACGTACCAAACATGTACGTAACTCTTCCTGAGCAAGATGCCTTCACTCTTGGATACACTATCTACTTCTTCGAATTGGCTATCGCCCTTTCAGGTTACTTGAATGCCATCAACCCATTTGACCAACCAGGTGTTGAAGCATACAAACGTAACATGTTTGCCCTTCTTGGTAAACCAGGATTTGAAGAATTGAGCAAAGAACTTAATGCTCGTCTATAATTGACTAAAAAGAGTGGTAAATCCACTCTTTTTGCTATTTCTTGAAAAGAGAAATTGGACTCTGGCAAGACTTGTGATATAATATAGAGAGCAAAAAGGCAGACGCCTAGAGACTTTATAGGAGAAGATATGTCAAAAGATATTCGTGTGCGTTATGCACCAAGTCCAACAGGACTATTACACATCGGTAATGCCCGTACAGCATTGTTTAACTATTTGTATGCACGCCACCATGGTGGAACTTTTATCATCCGTATCGAAGATACTGACCGCAAACGTCATGTCGAAGACGGAGAGCGTTCACAACTTGAAAACCTTCGTTGGTTAGGCATGGACTGGGATGAGAGTCCAGAGACTCATGAAAACTACCGCCAGTCTGAGCGTTTGGAACTCTATCAAAAATATATCGACCAACTCTTAGCTGAAGGAAAAGCCTACAAATCTTACGTTACAGAAGAAGAATTAGCAGCAGAACGTGAACGTCAAGAAGCAGCAGGTGAAACACCTCGTTACATTAACGAATACCTTGGTATGAGCGAAGAAGAAAAAGCAGCTTATGTGGCTGAACGTGAAGCGGCAGGCATCATCCCAACGGTTCGTTTGGCTGTCAATGAGTCTGGTATTTACAAGTGGCATGATATGGTCAAAGGTGATATCGAATTTGAAGGTGGCAATATCGGTGGTGACTGGGTTATCCAAAAGAAAGATGGCTACCCAACTTACAACTTTGCCGTTGTCATCGATGACCACGATATGCAAATCTCTCACGTTATCCGTGGAGACGACCACATTGCCAATACACCAAAACAACTCATGGTCTATGAAGCGCTTGGTTGGGATGCACCTGAATTTGGTCACATGACCTTGATCATCAACTCTGAAACTGGTAAGAAGTTATCTAAACGTGATACTAACACCCTTCAATTTATCGAAGATTACCGCAAGAAAGGTTACCTTCCAGAAGCAGTTTTTAACTTCATCGCCCTTCTTGGCTGGAATCCTGGAGGGGAAGATGAAATCTTCTCTCGTCAAGAACTCATTAACCTCTTTGATGAAAACCGTCTCAGCAAGTCTCCAGCAGCCTTCGACCAGAAGAAAATGGACTGGATGAGCAATGAGTACATTAAGAATGCGGATCTTGAGACTATCTTTGAAATGGCCAAACCATTCCTCGAAGAAGCAGGACGTTTGACAGACAAGGCTGAGAAATTGGTGGAACTCTACAAACCACAAATGAAGTCAGTGGACGAAATTGTTCCATTGACAGACCTTTTCTTCTCAGACTTCCCAGAATTGACAGAAGCTGAGCGAGAAGTCATGGCTGGCGAAACTGTTCCGACTGTACTTGAAGCCTTTAAAGCAAAACTCGAAGCCATGTCAGACGATGAGTTTGTGGTAGAAAATATCTTCCCACAAATCAAAGCGGTCCAAAAGGAAACTGGTATCAAAGGGAAAAATCTATTCATGCCGATTCGTATCGCTGTTTCAGGTGAAATGCATGGTCCTGAATTGCCAGATACCATCTACTTGCTTGGACGTGAAAAGTCCATCCAACACATCGAAAAAATGTTGGCAGAAATTGCAAAATAGCATATAAAAAGAGCTTAAATATTGAGCTCTTTTTATATGTATACTTGTTTGAAAATGCAAAGATTTTAGTGTATAATATGAATTGACAGGGCAAGGAAATAAGTTGGTGAGATGGTATTTTTACAACTAGACTCGGCTTAGTCTAACATTATTCCTAATGTTGGTCAGTCTACTTATTTTTTCTTTGCGTTTTGCTGAATGGAAGCAGAAATTCTTTTGTTCATGCAGTTACCATCCCTTACAATGACTTTGTTTTCGATCACCAGAGTTTCTCTACAAAGATTTTGGTCCAATTTGTCCAGCTTTTTAGAGAAGTATATCTACTCTTTCTTCTCCAAAAATAGAAAGAAATCGACTTTGCTCTGTTACCTTGCATAATGCAAGGTTTTTTTGTGGAATAGTACTGAGAAATTTACGATTTCGTTTTTGAGTGGTATAATATTAACTATCCTGATGAATAGAGGAACTCGAATGAAAGAATTTAACAAATCAATAAAATTAGAGCATGTGGCTTATGATATCCGTGGTCCAGTTTTGGAAGAAGCTATGCGCATGCGCGCAAATGGTGAAAAGATTTTGCGTTTGAATACAGGGAACCCAGCTGAGTTTGGCTTTACAGCTCCAGATGAGGTTATCCACGACTTGATTATGAATGCCCGTGATAGTGAAGGCTATTCAGATTCAAAAGGTATCTTTTCAGCTCGTAAGGCCATCATGCAGTATTGCCAACTAAAGAAATTCCCCAATGTGGATATTGATGATATCTACCTTGGAAATGGGGTTAGTGAGCTAATCGTTATGTCTATGCAAGGGCTTTTGGATAACGGCGATGAAGTCTTGGTTCCTATGCCTGACTATCCACTTTGGACTGCGGCAGTCAGCTTGGCTGGGGGAAATGCCGTTCACTACGTCTGTGATGAAGAAGCGGAATGGTATCCAGACCTAGATGACATTAAGTCTAAGATTAGTTCAAATACCAAGGCTATTGTTTTGATCAATCCGAATAACCCAACGGGAGCTCTCTATCCTAAAGAACTCTTACTAGATATCATCGAGATTGCTCGTCAAAATGACTTGATTATCTTTGCGGATGAAATTTACGACCGTATGGTTATGGATGGCAATGTCCACACACCCGTCGCAAGTTTGGCTCCAGATCTTTTCTGTGTCAGCATGAATGGTCTGTCTAAATCTCACCGTATCGCTGGTTTCCGTGTTGGTTGGATGGTCTTGTCTGGACCTAAACATCATGTAAAGGGCTACATTGAAGGTCTCAACATGCTTTCAAACATGCGACTTTGTTCGAATGTGCTTGCTCAACAGGTTGTTCAAACTTCACTAGGTGGTCACCAGTCAGTGGATGAGTTGCTTCTTCCTGGTGGACGAATTTACGAGCAAAGAAATTTCATTTACAATGCTATTCAAGATATCCCTGGTTTATCGGCGGTTAAGCCAAAAGCGGGCCTTTATATCTTCCCTAAAATCGACCGCAATATGTACCGTATCGATGACGATGAACAATTTGTCCTTAATTTCTTGAAACAAGAAAAAGTGCTTTTGGTACATGGACGTGGCTTTAACTGGAAAGAACCAGATCACTTCCGTATCGTTTATCTACCACGTGTCGATGAGTTGGCCCAAATACAGGAAAAAATGACTCGCTTCCTGAAGCAGTATCGTAGATAAGGCTTTCATAGCAAAAAAGCTGGAAACATTTGTCAGAGCTATTGACAAATACGTAAGAATCAGATAGAATAGTAAAGTATGTTTAGTAACTGATCACTTTATAGCCGGCTAAACGAATACAAAATCTATGAGGAGGTATTCATCGTGAAACGTACTTATCAACCAAGTAAACTTCGTCGTGCGCGCAAACACGGATTCCGTAACCGTATGTCAACTAAAAACGGTCGTCGCGTATTGGCAGCTCGTCGTCGTAAAGGACGCAAAGTTTTGGCTGCATAATCCAAACAAATGAAACAAAGAAGTCAGTAGGAACTCGAGCCTACTGATTTTTCTTTTATCTAAAAGATAGAATTTTCTAAAGTTATTGATTGAGAATAAACATTTTACAAGACGTCTTGAAAAAATCACATATAGAAAAAGCTCAAAATCAGGAGGTGCTTTCTCTGATTTTGAGCTTTTCTTTATTCTTTCAAATGATATGAATAGCTAGCCACGACGACATCTTCGTGCCATCTGAGAGCATATTTTAATTTGAGGCTCATTTGATTGTGTAGGATATTTTGCCAAGGTTTGTTAGGGATAAATTGGGGTACTAGAACTGTAACCGTGTAGTTCTTTTTCTTGGCTTCTTGAGAAATCTTTCGAACATATCGAACTGTAGGTGTGATAATATCGCGATAGCTGGTATTAATGTTTTTAAGAGTAATATTTGGGAAGTAGTCGGTAAATTCTTGGAGGATTTCTTGGTCTTTTTCCTCAGTTTCCTTGGTGGAAATGTGCATGGCCAAAACTTCATCTCCTATGCTTTGAGCGTAGTTAATCGCTCCAACACTGACTCGGGTAACATTTCCCACTAAGACAAGGACGACATTGCCGTCGTAGGTTTTCTTTTGAATTCCTTCATAAAGCCGAAGTTGTTTGGCCACCTTTTGGTAATGACTGTGGATGGACAAAAAGAGGAAGGTTAGGACCAGGATAATTGGGAAGAAGGGCCAGATATCCCCAAGTCTAAAGAGAAGTAGAATAAGGACGATAGCGTAACAAATGACAGAGCCGAGGATGTTAGCAAAGGCAGATTTTAAGAAATGAGAGCCTTTTTCTTTTTTCCAGTGGCGAATCATACCTGTTTGAGAAAGGGCAAAAGGAACAAAAACTCCGATAGTATAGAGAGGAATCAAGCGTTCTGTATTTCCGTTGAAAATAAGCAGAAGGATTATAGCACCAAAAGCTAAGGTTAAAATACCGTTTGAGTAACCCAGGCGGTCTCCCTTTTCCATAAAGAGATGGGGCATGTACTTGTTCTTAGCCATATTGTAAGCCAACATTGGAAAGGCAGAAAAACCAGTATTTGCAGCAACGGCTAGGATTAGGGCAGTTGAGAATTGGAAGAGATAATAAACAATCTGACCGAGAGCTGAGTCACCTAAAATCCCTTTAGCCATTTGTGAGAGGATTGTTTCTCCGTGTTGAGGTGTAATCCCCATCCAGTAGTTTAAGAAGGTAATCCCTGCAAATAGAAATCCAAGAATCAGAGACATGATGGTCAATGTTTGAGCTGCGTTTTTTTCTTTGGGGGTTTTGAAAAATGGAACGGCATTTGAGATAGCTTCAACTCCAGTTAGTGAGGCCGAACCGCTGGTAAAGGCTCTTAAGATTAGGACAATTGAGAGACTTGGGACAGTTTGACCAATTGCAGAAGTTGCATGATAACTGAGAGAGCCTGTCAATAGTTGGAAGAAACCAAATAATAAGAGGAAGACCGTACTAAAGATAAAGAGATAGACTGGGATCATCAGAGAGCTTGCGGATTCCTTTAGTCCTCGTAGATTTAAAAGCATGAGCAAACATACTAGAAAAATAGAGATGTGGAGGTTGTAAGGATGGAGGGCAGGAAGTGCAGCAGTGATAGCATCAGCTCCTGCTGCCACTGATACGGCTACTGTTAGCATATAGTCAACAAGCAGACTTCCCCCAGCAATCAAACCTAACTCAGGGGAGAGGTTTTCTCGAGTAACCATATAGGCACCTCCACCTTGAGGGTAGGCATGGATGATTTGTCTATAAGAAATGGTCAGGCTAGCTAATAGTAAGAGGACAAAAATGCCAATAGGGAGACTCCACCAGATAGCAAGCGGAGAAAGGCTAGCCAATACGAGAACGACCTGTTCAGGCCCGTAGGCAATAGATGATAGAGCATCGCTTGATAGCATTGCGAGTGCCTGCGTTTTTCCAAGTAGTCCTCCCTCGCCTTCAGTTAAGGACTTAAGGGGACGACCAATAAAGGTATACTTCAGTTTTGTAAACATTTTCTTTCCTTTTCTGAAAATTTCAACAAGAGTTATTATACTGCTATGAAAAAAAGTCGTCAAGAAAAAATGAATGATTTCAAAATATTTTTTCCTATAAGGATGAGACTAGTTTTTTTGGTATAATAGAAGGTAGAAAAAACGAGGAAATATAAATGATTTTTGATACTCATACCCACTTGAATGTGGAAGAATTTTTGGGGCGCGAAGAAGAAGAACTTGCCTTAGCGGCTGAAATGGGTGTAACTCGGATGAATATCGTGGGTTTTGACAAGCCTACTATTGAGCGGGCCATAGAACTAGTGGACAAGTATGACCAACTCTATGCGACGATTGGCTGGCATCCGACAGAGGCAGGGACTTATACAGAGGATGTTGAGAATTACTTGCTAGAAAAACTAAAACATCCTAAAGTTGTTGCTTTGGGTGAGATTGGACTGGACTATCATTGGATGACGGCGCCTAAAGAAGTGCAGGAACATGTTTTCCGTCGTCAGATTCAGCTATCTAAGGAATTAGATTTACCTTTTGTGGTTCACACCCGTGATGCGCTAGAAGATACCTATGAGATTATTAAGAGTGAGGGAGTTGGTCCACGTGGCGGCATCATGCACTCCTTCTCAGGTTCTCTAGAGTGGGCTCAGAAGTTTGTGGAACTTGGTATGACAATTTCCTTTTCTGGAGTAGTGACTTTCAAGAAGGCGACAGATATTCAGAAAACAGCTAAAGAGTTGCCTTTGGATAAGATTTTGGTAGAAACGGATGCACCTTATTTAGCCCCAGTACCCAAGCGCGGGCGTGAAAACAAGACAGCTTACACGCGCTATGTAGTGGACTTTATTGCGGACTTGCGTGGTATGACAACAGAAGAATTAGCTACTGCGACAAGTACCAATGCAGAAGGCATCTTTGGATTGGAACGTAAATCATGAAAGAGAAAATTTCCCAAGTCATCGTAGTTGAAGGACGCGATGATACGGCCAATCTCAAACGTTATTTTGATGTGGAGACCTATGAGACTCGTGGCTCAGCTATCAATGAGCAGGATCTCGAACGAATCCAACGTCTACACCAACGTTATGGGGTGATTGTCTTTACAGATCCTGATTTTAACGGGGAACGCATTCGTCGGATGATTATGACGGCCATTCCGACAGTTCAACACGCTTTTCTCAAACGAGACGAGGCAGCGCCTAAGTCTAAGACCAAGGGACGTTCACTGGGAATCGAACATGCCAGCTACGAAGACTTGAGAACAGCGCTAGAACAAGTAACTGAACAGTTTGAAGTAGAAAGTGACTTTGATATTAGCCGTAGCGACTTGATTCGCCTTGGTTTTCTAGCCGGAGCAGATAGCCGAAAACGCAGAGAATATCTAGGAGAAAGTCTTCGTATCGGTTATTCCAATGGGAAACAACTCCTTAAACGTTTAGAATTATTTGGGATCAGTCTAGCTGAAGTTGAAGAAGCTATGAAATCATATGATAATTGAGAAACCACCCCAAAATACCGAGGGAATATGATACAATAGAAGTAATCATATACGGTTTAATCAGGCTTGGTAGCAAGCATTAGAAAAGTGACTCCATAGGAATTGTGCTAAGTGGAGATAATGAGGAGAAAAAATGGGAATCTTTGACTATTTGAAAAAGACTGAAGCGGAAGAAGAGTCTAAAAACAATGCATGTGTAGGAGTTTTGGACTTTCTCCCAATGAAGGAAACGAACCAATTATTGATTGTTGGGAGTCTAGAAGGTAGTATCAAGGTTGGAGATCAGTTGCAGTTTTGCAATCCCGACCAAGGAATGGAAAGTCTTGGTACTGTAGAGGTTAAAAAACTCAGCAGTCAAAACAAAGATGCAGATAGTCTAACGGATGAAGTTCTTGCCCATATAGTGGTTGATAGGATTCCTTCTTTGGATAAACTGAAAAAAGGAAGTGTGCTCTTTAGTTCAGGTATTGAGGAAGAGCAAAAATTATCTAGCTATTCTGATGCTCTTTATCGTGCTTTTGTAGCTATCCAAGAGGGTCAGTTAACAAACGAAGACTATTTGGCAGCTAGCCTTGATGATAGCGTAGAGATTTCACGTCTCTTTTTATGGAAATGCCGTCAAAATCAGGAAACTGAAAGTGAAGAAAGCTATCAAGCCAACACTCGCAAGTTGGAACGTCTAGCGGAAATCGTCAAGGACAAGTTGTTAGCAGCAGATTCAGTTTATGCAGTTTATTCAGAAAAAACAGGCGAACCTTACCTTTTTTCAACGACTTATGATAGAGGTGAGGAAGGTTATCTGTGTACTGATCCCATGATTATGCTTTTGACCCCATCTTGGTATCGCCAATTCAAGGAAACCATTGACAGTCGACCAAACTCAGTTGTTAAACTGATTGAAAATACGGAAGATAAAAAAGGGATTGAAAATTTCCTTGGGACAGCCTTTTACTTAAATGGTGCCCTGGGAGCAATCTTTAATTCCAAGGAAGTCAGCATCAGTGCCTCTGCCTTGGTTCAAAAACCAGATTTTTCTGATTTACCAGAAATACAAGTGCCTGTCATGAATCCAGACCTAATGAGATGGATGCTCTTGATGGGGCAGATGGATCAACCGACTACAGAAGAGCAAAAACTAGTTTATGGGCTTTACTACAAGTTCTTTTCTATGGCTATGCCTAAGGCAAAATTCTTGCTTCCATTAGATGCAACATCAGGATTCCCAGAGGATAATTCAGAAGGAAATTCCTTTGTTTTAGAAAAAGACGCTAACTTTAATATCCCCGTTAGAGAGGGAAAAGATGGACGAAATTCCGTCCCAGTCTTTACCGATTGGAAACGTCTGAGAATGGTCTTTGATGAAAAATGGAATGGGATGATTGAAGAAGCTGGAGGCATGATTGAAGGTTTTGACTATGCCATAAATCCCACGGAATACTATGAAGCAGGTGCTTATGTTAGCCTAACAGCTTTTAGAGATATGCAAAAACTTAGTGAGGAGCTAGAAGGAAGAGCTCAAGATTAGAAAACCTTTCAATAGTTAGAAAAGAGAATAAATGAGAATTGCAGATTATAGCGTGACCAAGGCAGTACTGGAGCGTCACGGTTTTACCTTTAAAAAATCCTTCGGGCAAAATTTTTTGACCGATACCAATATCCTTCAAAAAATTGTGGATACGGCTGAAGTTGATGACCAGGTCAATGTTATTGAAATTGGTCCAGGAATTGGTGCCTTGACGGAATTTTTGGCTGAGCGTGCGGCTGAAGTTATGGCCTTTGAGATTGACCACCGTTTGGTGCCAATTCTAGCAGATACCCTGCGTGATTTTGACAATGTGACCGTAGTCAATGAGGACATTCTAAAAGTTGACCTAGCGCAGCATATCCAAAATTTTAAAAACCCTGATTTACCAATTAAGGTAGTGGCAAACTTGCCCTACTATATCACAACTCCTATTCTCATGCACTTGATTGAAAGTGGCATTCCTTTTAGTGAGTTTGTGGTCATGATGCAAAAAGAAGTGGCAGATCGTATCTCTGCTAAGCCAAATACCAAGGCTTACGGTAGCTTGTCAATTGCAGTTCAGTATTATATGACTGCCAAGGTTGCCTTTATCGTGCCTCGTACAGTATTTGTGCCAGCGCCAAATGTAGATTCAGCTATCTTAAAAATGGTGCGCCGTCCAGAACCAGCTGTGTCGGTTGAAGATGAGAACTTCTTCTTTAAAGTTTCCAAGGCTAGTTTTACTCATCGTCGTAAGACCTTGTGGAACAACTTGACAGGCTACTTTGGGAAGACTGAGGAAATCAAGGATAAGCTGACCAAGGCTTTGGACCAAGCAGGCTTGTCACCGAGTGTGCGTGGTGAAGCTCTGGGCTTAGAAGAATTTGCCAGTCTAGCAGACGCACTTAAAGAACAAGGACTCTAAGATGCAGGGACAAATCATTAAAGCCTTGGCTGGCTTCTACTATGTGGAGAGTGAGGGCCAGGTTTATCAAACACGCGCCCGTGGAAATTTTCGTAAAAAAGGCCATACGCCCTATGTTGGGGATTGGGTAGATTTTTCTGCAGAGGAGAACTCAGAAGGCTATATTTTGGAAATTCATGAACGAAAAAATAGTCTGGTTCGTCCACCCATTGTCAATATTGACCAAGCCGTTGTCATTATGTCCGTTAAAGAACCTGACTTTAATAGCAACTTGTTGGATCGGTTCTTGGTTCTTTTAGAGCACAAGGGGATTCATCCTATCGTCTATATTTCCAAGATGGACTTACTGGAAGATGGGGGAGAACTGGACTTTTACGAGCAGACCTATCGTGCTATTGGTTACGATTTTGTGACTAGTAAAGAGGAACTCTTGCTCTTGTTGACAGACAAAGTGACAGTCTTTATGGGGCAGACAGGTGTTGGAAAGTCAACCCTCCTTAATAAAATTGCTCCTGACCTCAATCTAGAGACGGGAGAAATCTCTGATAGTCTAGGCCGTGGTCGTCATACCACTCGAGCTGTTAGTTTTTACAACCTAAATGGAGGCAAAATCGCAGATACACCAGGTTTTTCGTCACTAGATTATGAAGTATCAAGTGCTGAAGAGCTGAACCAGGCCTTTCCAGAGATTGCTAGTGTCAGTCGCGACTGTAAGTTCCGTACTTGTACGCATACTCATGAACCATCTTGTGCAGTGAAACCAGCAGTAGAAGAGGGCATCATTGCAAACTTCCGTTTCGACAACTATCTACAATTCCTCAGTGAGATTGAAAATCGCAGAGAAACCTATAAAAAAGTCAGCAAAAAAATTCCAAAATAAGGAGAAACCTATGTCTCAATACAAGATTGCTCCGTCAATTCTGGCAGCAGATTATGCCAACTTTGAACGTGAAATTAAACGCCTAGAAGCAACTGGGGCAGAATACGCCCATATCGATATCATGGATGGTCACTTTGTACCTCAGATCAGCTTTGGTGCTGGTGTGGTAGAAAGTCTTCGTCCTCACAGCAAGATGGTCTTTGACTGCCACTTGATGGTCTCTAACCCAGAACATCATTTAGAGGATTTTGCGCGTGCAGGAGCTGACATCATCAGCATCCATGTCGAGGCAACACCTCATATCCATGGCGCTCTTCAAAAGATTCGTTCTCTCGGTGTTAAACCTTCGGTTGTCATTAACCCAGGTACGCCTGTTGAGGCGATTAAACATGTCCTTCACTTAGTTGATCAAGTTTTGGTCATGACGGTTAATCCTGGATTTGGCGGGCAAGCTTTTCTCCCTGAAACCATGGATAAGATTCGTGAGTTAGTTGCCCTTCGTGAGGAAAAAGGCTTGAACTTTGAAATCGAAGTCGATGGTGGGATTGATGACCAGACTATTGCTCAAGCCAAAGAAGCTGGCGCTACAGTTTTTGTAGCGGGATCTTATGTCTTTAAGGGAGATGTCAATGAACGAGTGCAAGCTCTCAGAAATCAACTGGACTAAAGCTGCAGTTTTTGCAGGGGGAGACCGCGGTCACTACCGGACAGATTTTGACTGTTTTGTCGGTGTGGATCGAGGCTCACTCTGGATATTGGAAGAAGAACTTGCTCTTGCTTTAGCAGTTGGGGATTTTGATTCTGTGACTGTAGAAGAACGTCAGTTGATTCAAGAACGTGCCCAACACTTTGTCCAAGCTCAGCCAGAGAAGGATGATACCGATCTGGAACTAGCACTTTTAACGATTTTTGAAAAAAATCCTCAGGCTCAGGTGACCATTTTTGGTGCCCTAGGTGGTCGCATCGACCATATGCTGGCTAATGTCTTTCTGCCTAGCAATCCTAAATTGGCGCCCTATATGCGTCAAATAGAGATTGAGGATGGGCAAAACTTGATTAGCTATTGCCCAGAAGGGACCAGTCAGCTAGAACCACGTTCGGACTATGATTATCTAGCTTTTATGCCTGTGAGGGATAGTCAGTTGACTATTCTTGGTGCCAAGTATGAACTGACAGAGGAGAATTTTTTCTTTAAGAAAGTTTACGCTTCTAACGAATATATAGATAGGGAAGTTTCGGTGACTTGCCCAGATGGCTATGTGGTTGTACTGCATAGCAAGGACAGGAGATAGGATGGAGATTATATTACTACTGTTACTAATTGCTAACCTAGCCGGCCTCTTTCTTATTTGGCAAAGGCAGGATAGGCAGGAGAAATACCTGACCAAAAGTTTAGAAGACCAGGCAGATAACCTTTCAGATCAGTTAGATTATAGATTTGAGCAAGCCAGACAGTCTAGTCAGCTGGACCAAAAAAATCTTGAAGTGGCTGTTAGCGATCGTTTGCAGGAGGTGCGAATCGAATTGCACCAAGGTCTGACCCAGGTTCGACAGGAGATGAATGAAAACCTTCTCCAAACCAGAGATAAGACCGACCAACGACTTCAGGCCTTGCAGGAATCAAATGAGCAACGCTTGGAGCAAATGCGCCAGACAGTCGAGGAAAAGTTGGAAAAGACCTTGCAGACACGCTTGCAAGCGTCTTTCGAGACAGTTTCAAAACAACTTGAATCTGTCAATCGTGGCCTTGGAGAAATGCAGACGGTTGCCCGTGATGTCGGCGCTCTTAATAAGGTCTTATCTGGTACAAAAACTAGAGGAATTCTAGGAGAATTACAATTGGGGCAGATTATCGAAGATATCATGACACCTGCTCAGTATGAACGAGAATTTGCAACGGTTGAAAATTCGAGTGAGCGAGTAGAATACGCCATCAAGTTGCCTGGACAAGGCGACCAAGAATATGTCTATCTACCGATTGATTCTAAGTTTCCACTGGCAGATTATTACCGTCTGGAAGAAGCCTATGAAGCAGGTGACAAGGACGAGATTGAGCGCTGTCGTAAGTCTCTCCTAGCAAGCGTCAAGCGTTTTGCCAAGGATATCAAGAGCAAGTACATAGCACCGCCAAGGACGACCAATTTTGGAGTTCTGTTTGTTCCGACAGAAGGTCTTTACTCAGAAATCGTTAGAAATCCTATTTTCTTTGATGGCTTGAGACGGGAAGAGCAGATTATCGTTGCGGGACCAAGTACCTTGTCAGCCCTTCTTAACTCCCTATCGGTCGGCTTCAAGACTCTGAATATCCAAAAGAGTGCTGACCATATTAGCCAAACTCTAGCCAACGTCAAAACCGAATTTGGCAAGTTTGGTGGCATTCTGGTTAAAGCGCAAAAACACCTCCAACATGCCACTGGTAATATTGATGAATTGTTAAACCGACGTACTTCAGCTATCGAGCGAACTCTCCGACATATTGAATTGTCAGAAGGTGAGCCTATGCTTGATTTGCTCCAGTTCCAAGAAGATGAGGAAGAATATGAAGATTAGTCACATGAAAAAAGATGAACTGTTCGAAGGCTTTTACCTGATCAAATCAGCCGATCTGAGACAGACGCGTGCTGGGAAAAATTACCTAGCTTTCACCTTCCAAGATGATAGCGGGGAAATCGAAGGAAAGCTCTGGGATGCCCAACCTCATAACGTTGAGGCCTTTACTGCAGGAAAAGTTGTCCACATGCAAGGACGTCGTGAAGTTTACAACAACACTCCACAGGTAAATCAAATCACCCTTCGCTTACCTCAGCCTGGCGAACCCAATGACCCAGCAGACTTCAAGGTCAAATCACCAGTGGATGTTAAAGAAATCCGTGAGTACATGGCACAGATGATTTTCAAGATTGAAAATCCCATCTGGCAACGAATCGTTCGGGCCCTCTATACCAAATATGATAAAGAATTTTATTCTTATCCAGCTGCAAAAACCAACCACCATGCCTTTGAAACAGGGCTTGCTTATCATACAGCGACTATGGTTCGTTTAGCAGAGGCAATTGCAGATGTCTACCCACAGCTCAATAAGAGCTTGCTCTATGCGGGAATTATGCTTCATGACCTGGCTAAGGTTATTGAGTTAACAGGTCCGGACCAGACAGAGTATACAGTGAGAGGAAATCTTATCGGCCATATCGCTTTGATTGATAGCGAGATTACCAAAGCAGTTATGGAACTTGGTATCGATGACACTCGAGAAGAAGTGGTGCTTCTGCGCCATGTGATTCTCAGTCACCATGGATTACTCGAGTATGGTAGTCCAGTTCGTCCTCGTGTGATGGAAGCTGAAATTATTCATATGATTGATAATTTGGATGCGAGTATGATGATGATGTCAACAGCTCTGGCTCTTGTTGATGAGGGTGAAATGACCAATAAAGTCTTTGCAATGGACAATCGTTCCTTCTACAAGCCAAAATTAGACTAGAAACTAAAAAAATGAGCTTTATTTAGACAATAAAGTTCGTTTTTTTTGCTTTAGTGTGTTATAATGAGAAAAAGACTAATTAAAAAGAATGGTGAATAACTAATGAAATTAAGAAGAAGTGATCGGATGGTTGTTATTTCCAATTATTTGATTAACAATCCATACAAATTAACCAGTCTCAATACCTTTGCGGAAAAGTATGAATCTGCCAAATCTTCTATTTCAGAAGATATTGTCATTATTAAGCGCGCCTTTGAAGAAATTGAAATCGGCCATATTCAAACGGTGACAGGTGCTGGTGGTGGGGTTATTTTCACACCATCTATCTCTACCCTTGAGTCCAAAACAATCATCCAAGAGCTTCGCGATAAACTTTCAGAGAGTGACCGCATTCTGCCAGGTGGCTACATTTATTTGTCTGATCTCCTTAGTACTCCGGCTATTTTAAAAAATATTGGACGTATTATTGCTAAGAGCTTTATGGACCAAAAGATTGATGCTGTTATGACGGTAGCGACCAAAGGGGTTCCGCTTGCAAATGCAGTAGCAAATGTTCTCAACGTACCTTTTGTCATTGTCCGTCGTGACTTGAAAATCACAGAAGGTTCAACTGTGAGTGTTAACTATGTTTCAGGTTCTAGCGACCGTATTGAAAAAATGTTCCTTTCAAAACGTAGCCTTAAAGCAGGAAGCCGTGTCCTGATTGTTGATGACTTCTTGAAAGGCGGAGGAACGATTAACGGTATGATTAGCCTTTTAACAGAGTTTGATTCTGAGTTAGCTGGTGTAGCTGTTTTTGCTGATAATGCTCAGGAAGATCGTGAACAGCAGTTTGACTACAAATCACTCTTAAAAGTTACCAATATTGATGTGAAGAACCAACAAATTGAAGTTGAAGTTGGGAATATCTTCGAAACAGAAAAATAAGAGAGAATAAGATGCTTAAAGGTTGGAACTTTCGTCCCAGCCTTTCTTTGATAATGAATATGAAGGAGCCCTATGAAGACGCCATTTATTAAACGTGAAGACTTAGAAAAGATTGTTGAAGAGTTTCCAACTCCCTTCCATCTCTACGATGAAAAAGGTATTCGCGAGAAAGCACGCGCAGTTAATGAAGCTTTCTCTTGGAATAAAGGCTTTAAAGAATACTTCGCAGTTAAGGCAACCCCAACTCCAGCTATCTTGAAGATTTTGCAAGAAGAAGGATGTGGAGTGGATTGTTCTAGTTATGTAGAGCTCTTGATGAGTCACAAGCTTGGGTTTACAGGGGCGGAGATGATGTTTTCATCAAACAATACACCAGACCAAGAGTACGCCTATGCCCGTGAATTAGGGGCGACTATCAACTTGGATGCCTTTGAAGATATCGACCATTTAGAGCGCGCTGCGGGAATTCCTGAGATTATCTCTTGCCGTTACAATCCTGGTGGCGTATTTGAACTAGGAACGGATATTATGGATAATCCTGGTGAAGCTAAGTTCGGGATGACAAAGGAACAGCTCTTTGAAGCCTTTGCTATCTTGAAAGAAAAGGGAGCAAGAACTTTTGGGATTCATTCCTTCCTAGCTTCCAATACTGTTACTCATCTCTATTATCCAGAATTGGCGCGACAGCTTTTTGAATTAGCTGTAGAAATAAAAGATAAATTAGGAATCTCCCTTGATTTCATCAATCTTTCTGGAGGAATCGGGGTCAACTACCGCCCAGAACAAGAGCCTAATGACATTGCTTTAATTGGTGAGGGTGTTCGTCAGGTTTATGAAGAAGTTCTTACGCCAGCAGGTCTTGGTCAAGTTAAGATTTTTACAGAACTAGGACGCTTTATGTTGGCACCTCATGGAATTCTAGTGACTAAAGTAACCCATAAAAAGAAAACCTACCGAACTTATCTCGGAGTAGATGCATCAGCTGTCAATCTTATGAGACCGGCTATGTATGGAGCTTATCACCACATCACCAATATGATGAATCCTGACGGTCAGACGGAGGTAGTTGATGTTGTTGGCTCTCTTTGTGAAAACAACGATAAGTTTGCAGTTAATCGTGAACTACCTCAAACAGAAATTGGTGATTTGTTAGTCATTCATGATACAGGTGCGCATGGCTTCTCTATGGGCTACCAGTACAATGCCAAACTTCGTTCAGCAGAGGTTCTCTATACAGAGGACGGTGGTGCACGGCTAATCCGTAGAGCAGAGCGACCTGAGGACTATTTTGCAACTCTCTATGGATTCGAATTTGACAAGGATTAGAAAAATTTTTGAAAATCATGAAAGTTGAAAGTGAAAAACAGTTTGTTTTCTAAAAAATAGACAAAATCTGTGGTTTTTCTTTTCAGGCATGATATAATAAAGCTATAAAACGGTTTCAAGGAAGGTGACGTGATGTCTGAAGAAACAATTGACTATGGACAAGTGACAGGAATGGTGCATTCGACAGAGAGTTTTGGGGCGGTAGATGGCCCTGGGATTCGTTTTATTGTCTTTTTGCAGGGCTGTCAGATGCGTTGCCAATATTGCCATAACCCTGACACATGGGCGATGGAAACCAATAAATCTCGTGTACGAACAGTAGATGATGTTCTAGAAGAAGCGCTTCGTTATCGTGGTTTCTGGGGAGACAAGGGAGGTATCACAGTCAGTGGAGGAGAAGCTCTCTTGCAGATTGATTTCTTGATTGCCCTCTTTACCAAAGCAAAAGAAAAAGGAATCCACTGTACCTTGGATACTTGTGCCCTTCCATTCCGTAATAAACCACGCTATCTAGAAAAGTTCAATAAGTTAATGGCCGTGACAGACTTGGTTCTTCTTGATATCAAGGAAATCAACGAAGCACAACACAAGATTGTAACCAGTCAAACCAATAAAAATATCTTGGCATGTGCTCAGTACTTGTCAGATATTGGGAAACCTGTTTGGATTCGTCACGTTCTTGTGCCTGGATTGACAGACCGTGATGAAGATTTGATTGAGCTTGGTAAGTTCGTAAAAACTCTTAAAAACGTTGATAAGTTTGAAATCCTACCCTACCACACTATGGGAGAATTCAAATGGCGCGAGCTTGGCATTCCGTATTCTCTTGAAGGGGTTAAACCTCCAACGGCAGATCGTGTGAAGAATGCTAAGGAATTGATGGATACAGAAAGTTATCAAGATTACATGAAACGTGTACATGGATAAAAAGAAGCCTGATGGGAACATCGGGCTTTTCTGATATGAAAAAGAGAGTGGAACAGAAATCGGTAATTCGTAAGAATTCGATTTCGTCGTCCCACCTCCGCACAGTTGAGTAGGGAGGTAAAAGCTGATGAAATCCGCGTAGTAGAGCCCACTCAACCACTGCGTCTTGCTCGACAATCTAAAGACAATTTAGAGGCTAGGACTTTTGTCCTAGCCTCCTTTTATTTTTTATCTAGAATGTTGTTTTCCAGAATTGCGTTTTTTATTTTTCTTCTTAGTAGAAGTTGAGATAACTGCTGCTGATTCAGGAGTTACATCTTTACGAGCACCTGAAGTTTTGCTTGCTTTTGGTGGGTTCTTGGCATATTCTTCACGTACTTTTTTACGAAGTTTTGGACGAATGATGTAGTTGACGATGAATTGTTGAAGGATCATCATGAAACCACCGACAACCCAGTAAAGCGTAACGCTGGCTGGTGAGAAAATTGAAAACATGACAATCATCATTGGACTCATGTAAATCATCTTCTTGAGTTGTTCTCTTTGAGTCTCATCTTCAACTCCGTGTAGTGAAAGGAGCGATTGGACGTAGTAGAGAACACCTGCACAGGCGATAAGAATCCAACTTGGAGAACCAAGTGCGATTCCTAAGAAGCTAGCTTCAGCAACACCTTCTGTATGTTGAGCAGCAAAGTAGATCGCTGAGAAGAAAGGCATTTGGATGAGGAGAGGGAAACATCCTACTCCGCCAAACATGCTGATACCGTGCTCTTTTTGAGCAGCAAAGAGAGCTTGTTGGGCTTCCAGTTTTTCTTCTTGAGTAGTTGCTTCTTTGAGACGAGTTTGATGTGGCTCAAGAACATGCTTGAGGGCGTTCATCTTTTCAGAGTGAAGCGTTGCCTTCCAAGATTGATAGATACCCAGTGGCAAAATAATCAAGCGGACGATGATGGTTACGATAATAATAGCGACCCCAAAGCCTAGCCCTTTATCAGTAGCAAAGTACTTGATGGCTTCAGCCATAGGTGCTCCGATTGTATTCCAAATAAATCCTGTTGGTTGTCCAGTTGCTTTATCAACCTGGACACAGCCTGTTAAGACTAATAGCATGGCCACTCCCATGATAGAGAGGGCGATTCGTTTAATTGATTTCACTGTTTTAATTCCTTCTTAAAAATGATACCTTTCTATTCTACTGTTTTTTTTGAAAATATACAATAGTTCTAGAGACCTAATTTGCTACTTTGAAATCTGAATAGGATGGGAAGTTGCTCAATTGAACATCTAGATAAGTTACTTTTGAGAAGGGAGTAGGTCCTTTTCGAATCTCTTGGATGAACTTAGCCATGATAGCTGAAGACTCTGCTTGGGCAAGAATTTCAACGGTTCCGTCATCATTGTTCCAGACACGACCAGTGATTCCACCTAGTTCGAGGGCAAGGGTGTAGACGCCCCAGCGGAAACCAACGCCTTGAACTCGACCCTGTGCGATCATTTTGACCTTTTGCATACCAAACCTCCTTGATTGTGTTATAATACTCCTATGACTATTATAACCTCTAAAGCCAATTCTGTGGTAAAAAATGCCAAGAAATTGCATCAAAAAAAATATCGAAAATCTTCTTATTTAATTGAAGGATGGCATTTGTTTGAAGAGGCTGTTCAGGCTGGTGCAAAGATTGAGAAAATATTTGCCCTTTCAGAGTATGGTGAAAAATTAACGGACTACCCTCAGACTGTCTTTGTGGCCGAAGAAATCTTGCTTGATTTAGCAGATTCACAAACTCCTCAGGGCATTGTAGCCATTGTTCAAAAGGAAGAAGAGCAGTTGCCGGATTTGAGCCAAGGGAAATATCTTTTCTTGGAAGACGTGCAGGATCCTGGAAATGTTGGCACAATGATCCGAACGGCAGATGCGGCAGGTTTTTCGGGAGTCGTTGTTTCAAGCAAGTCAGCAGATATTTATAGCTTGAAGACTCTTCGATCCATGCAGGGCAGTCATTTTCATTTACCGATTTATCGGATGCCTATTGAAACTTTTGTTGAAGAGGCTAAAAAGGGCAATTTACCAATTCTGGCAACTACTTTGTCCCAAAACTCTAAAGATTATCGTGAGCTTGCTCAGCTAGCAGATTTCGTCTTGGTTATGGGAAATGAAGGTCAAGGCATTAGTCCATTCATGACAAATCAGGCAGATCAACTGGTTCATATTACCATGAAAGGGCAAGCGGAAAGTCTCAACGTTGCCATTGCTGCAGGCATACTCATGTTTTATTTGAGTTAAATTGTTTTATTTTTGTTATAATAAGTAAAAAGATTTCATAAGGAGAAAAAAGATATGAATCAAACAATTATTCAAGAACGTTCTGGTCTGAATCAATTTTATGCAAAAGTCTATGCTTTTGTCGGGATTGGGATTGCCTTATCTGCAATTGTTTCAGCCTTGATGTTAACAACCTTCCAAGATCTTCTTGTTCAGTTAATGATTAACGCCCGTATATGGCTAATCGTAACAGGAATTGTAGAAGTAGCTCTAGTGATTTTTGCGAGTGGTTTAGCGGTAAAGAATAGTCCAGCAACCTTTCCAATATTTCTGCTCTACTCAGCGGTTAATGGTTTTTCACTAAGCTTCATTGTTTCGCTCTATCTTCCTGGGACAGTTTTGACAGCCTTTATCTCCAGTGCAGCCCTCTTCTTTGTGATGGCTATCGTAGGAGTAGTCATTAAAAAGGATTTGAGTGGAATCGGTCGTGCTTTGATTGCAGCCTTATTTGGTCTGATACTGGCCATGGTTGTTAATATCTTCTTAAATAGTGGCCTAATGGACTACATTATTAGTATTGTTATGGTGCTTGTTTTTGCAGGTTTGATTGCTTGGGATAATCAAAAAATTCGTTATGTTTACGAAGAGTCAGATGGACAGGTAGCTACAGGCTGGGCAATTTCTTTAGCACTTAGCCTCTACCTCGACTTTATCAACCTCTTCCTTAGCTTCCTACGTATCTTTGGAAGAGACGATTAATACTTTTAGAGCTCAAATGAGCTCTTTTTTAATTTTTACTTTCATTTTTACTAGCAAAAGGGTATAATCTTTTTATTATTCAAAAGGAGGGATACATATGAAAAAAAGTTTTATTCACCAGCAGGAAGAGATTTCATTTGTAAAAAATACCTTTACCCAGTATTTAAAAGATAAGTTAGAAGTAGTAGAAGTGCAAGGACCAATCTTGAGTAAGGTTGGTGATGGAATGCAGGACAACCTTTCAGGTATTGAAAATCCAGTTTCAGTTAAGGTTTTGCAGATTCCTAATGAAACCTATGAAGTGGTGCATTCACTTGCCAAGTGGAAACGTCATACCTTGGCTCGTTTTGGTTTCGGTGAAGGAGAAGGCCTCTTTGTTCACATGAAGGCTCTTCGTCCAGACGAAGATTCACTAGATGCGACTCACTCGGTTTATGTGGACCAGTGGGACTGGGAAAAGGTTATTCCTAATGGACAGCGTAATCTAGCCTACCTCAAGGAAACCGTTGAAAAGATTTATAAGGCCATTCGTTTAACAGAGCTGGCAGTCGAAGCCCGCTATGATATTGAGTCAATCTTGCCGAAGCAAATTACCTTTATCCATACTGAAGAATTGGTAGAACGCTACCCAGACTTAACTCCAAAAGAACGTGAAAATGCTATCTGTAAGGAGTTCGGTGCGGTCTTCCTAATTGGTATCGGTGGTGTATTGTCAGATGGAAAACCTCATGACGGACGTGCGCCGGACTATGATGACTGGACAACAGAATCTGAAAATGGCTACAAGGGTCTAAATGGAGATATCCTTGTTTGGAATGATAATTTGGGTGCAGCCTTTGAATTGTCTTCAATGGGGATTCGTGTCGATGAAGACACTCTTCGTCGTCAGGTAGCTATTACAGGAGATGAAGACCGCTTATCTCTTGAATGGCATAAGGCTCTCTTGAACGGACTCTTTCCTTTAACAATCGGTGGAGGAATTGGACAGTCTCGTATGGCCATGTTCTTACTTCGTAAGAAACACATCGGTGAAGTTCAAACCAGTGTTTGGCCACAAGAAGTTAGAGATACTTACGAGAATATTCTTTAATCAATCGAACCGAGAGGTTCGATTTTCTTATTTCATCAGAATTTGGTATAATATACCTTATGAAAATCGTATCAGGAATCTA
Organism: Streptococcus wuxiensis; assembly: GCF_040888245.1. NCBI lineage: Bacteria > Bacillati > Bacillota > Bacilli > Lactobacillales > Streptococcaceae > Streptococcus > Streptococcus wuxiensis. Next base: position 4,062 of record NZ_JBFNFE010000008.1, on the reverse strand, counting down.
CGGAGGACGTCCTTTAAAGACCTTGGACGGGAAAACAACGAGGCCGACATCGGACAAGGTCCGCGGAGCTATTTTCAATATGATTGGCCCTTACTTTGAAGGAGGACGTGTACTAGATCTCTATGCTGGTAGTGGGGGCTTATCCATTGAAGCAGTTTCAAGAGGGATGTCGAGCGCTGTCCTAGTTGAGAAGGATCGCCGAGCACAGAATATTGTGGCAGAAAACATTCAGATGACCAAGGAGACCTCTAAATTTCAATTATTGAAAATGGAATCCAGTCGTGCATTAGAGCAAGTGGATGGTGTCTTCGATCTCATTTTTTTGGACCCTCCCTATGCAAAGGAACAGATCGTATCTGACATTGAAAAAATGGCTGAGCGTGATCTTTTTTCAGATGATGTCATGGTGGTTTGTGAAACCGATAAATCAGTAGAGCTTCCAGAAGAAATTGCCTGTTTGGGCATCTGGAAGGAAAAAATATATGGGATTAGTAAGGTGACGGTTTATGTCAGATAAAATTGGCCTATTTACAGGTTCTTTTGATCCAATTACCAATGGTCATTTGGACCTTATCGAGCGTGCAAGTATGCTCTTTGATCAATTGTATGTGGGAGTTTTTTATAATCCACACAAAAATGGGTTTTTACCGATAGAAAGTCGGTTAAAGACTGTTGAAAAAGCAGTGGCACATCTAAAAAATGTTCAGGTCATATCCTCTCATGATGAATTAGTCGTAGATGTTGCTAGAAAACTAGGTGTAGAGGTTTTGGTGCGTGGCTTGCGTAACGCTACTGATCTTCAGTACGAAGCCAGTTTTGATTTTTACAACGATCAATTAGCAGGAGAAATTGAGACAGTCTATCTCCATGCTCGACCAGAGCATATTTACATCAGTTCTTCAGCTGTGAGAGAACTATTGAAATTTGGTCAAGATATTAGCAAGTATGTACCAAATGCTGTCTTAGAGGAGTTAAACAATGAAGAAAAAAACTAGATGGCCCATATATCTAATCATCGGGCTCATTGTCACTTTTATCGCTTTTACGGTGCCTCTGCCTTATTACATTGAGGTGCCGGGGACTTCAGAAGATATTCGGAAGGTTTTACAGGTCAATAACCAACCTGACCAAGAAGAAGGCTCTTACCAATTTGTGACGGTTGGAGTTAAACACGCCAGAATGGTGGACTTGGTTTATGCTTGGTTAACACCTTTTACAGATATTCGTAGTGCCAAAGAAATGACAGGTGGTTCTTCAGATGCAGAATTTATGCGAATTAACCAGTTTTACATGGAAACTTCGCAAAATATGGCCAAATATCAAGGTTTGAAGGCGGCTGGTAAGGAGATAGAACTCAAATACCTGGGAGTCTATGTTTTGACCGTAACAGATAACTCAACCTTCAAGGGTATTCTCAATATCGCTGACACTGTAACAGCTGTCAATGATAAGACTTTTGAGAGCTCCAAGGAAATGGTCGACTACGTCAACTCTCAAACTCTAGGTGACAAGGTTAAGGTTACTTATCAAGAAGATGGGAAAGTCAAAACCGCTGAAGGAAAAATCATTACTCTGGAAAATGGGAAAAATGGTATTGGAATCGGATTGATTGACCGCACAGAAGTGTCAAGTGATGTGCCAATCAAGTTTTCAACTGCTGGTATTGGTGGTCCGAGTGCTGGAATGATGTTTAGTTTATCCATCTATACGCAAATTGCAGACCCTACTCTTCGTAATGGACGCATCATTGCTGGTACAGGAAGTATCGACAGAGATGGAAATGTTGGTGATATTGGTGGAATTGACAAAAAAGTTGTTGCTGCTGCAAAAAAAGGAGCTACTGTATTTTTTGCTCCTAACAATCCAGTAACTGAAGAAGCTAAAAAGGCCAATCCTAATGCTAAAAGCAATTATGACACGGCTGTAGAAGCTGCTGAAATGATTAAGACAGACATGAAGATTGTTCCTGTAAAAACACTTCAGGATGCAATTGATTACTTGAAAAACAACCCATAGAATATAGTGCAAGTCCATAGACTAGCGTAGAAAAAGAGAAGATGGTATAATAGGCAGATGATTCAATTGTTTTTTACCCTCAGTAGTCATATGTTTTTTGTCTACCTAGTTTTTCAACTTTTGAAAGATTTAGTCAAATGGGATCAAATTTTGAAGGTGACCAAGGACAATGCGAGGAAGGTACGACTTTTGGTAGTATTGTGTAGTATCGGTTTAGGATATCTAATCAGTTCTTTTTTCCTAAATCTCTACCAATTATGGCAAGAAGCTGTACGGACATTATTCTAAATTCGAAAGTAAAGGAAAATATTTATGGAAAAAATTGTAGTTCGAGGTGGCGATAATCGCCTTGTCGGAAGTGTTACAATTGAGGGCGCGAAAAATGCAGTTTTGCCACTACTTGCAGCGACAATTTTAGCAAGCGAAGGAAAAACAGTTTTAAAAAATGTTCCTATCCTATCGGATGTCTTTACCATGAACCAAGTAGTTCGTGGATTAAATGCGAAAGTTAATTTTGATCAAGATGCACACATTGTTGAAGTGGATGCGACAGATGATATCACAGAAGAAGCTCCCTATAAGTATGTCAGCAAGATGCGTGCTTCTATTGTAGTCTTGGGTCCAATCCTGGCTAGGGTTGGTCACGCTAAAGTTTCGATGCCAGGTGGTTGTACGATCGGTAGTCGTCCGATTGACCTTCACCTTAAAGGTTTGGAAGCAATGGGGGCTAAGATCACCCAAACAGCTGGCTATATCGAAGCTAAGGCAGAACGCTTGCATGGAGCCCATATCTATATGGACTTTCCTAGTGTTGGGGCAACCCAAAACTTGATGATGGCTGCAACGCTAGCTGATGGCGTAACTGTTATCGAAAATGCTGCGCGTGAACCTGAAATTGTAGACTTGGCTGTCCTCTTGAATAAAATGGGAGCTAAAGTCAAAGGCGCAGGAACAGAAAGTATCACCATCACTGGTGTTGAAACATTACATGGTGCGACACATAATGTTGTACAAGACCGTATTGAAGCAGGGACTTTCATGGTTGCTGCTGCAATGACAGGTGGAGATGTTCTAATTCAAGATGCTATCTGGGAACACAATCGACCATTGATAGCGAAATTACAGGAAATGGGTGTTGAAGTTATCGATGAGGATGAAGGTATCCGCATCCGTTCTCAACGAGACAAACTGAAAGCAGTTCATGTAAAGACATTACCACATCCAGGGTTCCCTACGGACATGCAGGCTCAATTTACTGCTCTTATGACGGTTGCTCAAGGAGAATCAACTATGGTTGAGACAGTCTTTGAAAATCGTTTCCAACATCTAGAGGAAATGCGCCGCATGGGCTTGCATTCAGAGATTATTCGCGACACAGCTCGTATCGTCGGAGGTCAACCTCTCCAAGGGGCAGAAGTGCTATCTACGGACCTTCGTGCTAGTGCAGCCTTGATCCTGACAGGTTTAATAGCTGAAGGTGAGACTGTTGTTGGGAAACTTGTCCATTTAGATAGAGGTTATTATCGTTTCCATGAAAAGTTAGCTCAGTTAGGAGCTAATATTGAACGGGTAAGTGTGGAAGCTGATGAAGATGAATAAAGAAGTATCTTATGTGCTACGTCGATTTCTATTGGTCATTATTGTTTTGCTTCTAGGGATTTTGGCGCTTGGAATTGGCTTGATGATTGGCTACGGTATCTTAGGCAAGGGTCAAGATCCATGGGCAATTTTAGCACCAGAAAAGTGGCATGAGTTAATTGCGAAATTTACAGGGNGCGCTTGGAATTGGCTTGATGATTGGCTACGGTATCTTAGGCAAGGGTCAAGATCCATGGGCAATTTTAGCACCAGAAAAGTGGCATGAGTTAATTGCGAAATTTACAGGGAAATGAGAGTGGGACAGAAATCGGTAATTCGTTAGAATTCGATTTCGTTGTCCCACCTCCGCACAGTTGAGTAGGGCTGTAAAAGCTGATGAAATCAGCGTAGTAGAGCCCACTCAGCCACTGCGTCTTGATCGAAAATCCAAAGACAATTGAGAGGCTA
>NZ_JBFNFE010000007.1:0-54491 GCF_040888245.1 Streptococcus wuxiensis | reverse complement strand
GGGATAGTCTTAGTTGTTGAACCATCTTCGAATGTTGCTGGAACATCATCATCCATTGGTACACTTGGATCACCTTCTGTAAACTTAGGTTTACCTGTTTGTGTCTTACCTTGGATATCTGTTGATGTAACATCTTCAGCTGTTGGAACTACTGGAGTAATCTTAGGTGTGTAAGTTGTTTCTACAGCAGTACCGTTAGCATCTTTAGCTTGAACCTTAACTGGAACAACATCACCTGAGTATGACTTGTCAGTTGGTGTGAATGTTACAACACCTGTTTCCTTATCAACTGTGAAAGTACCGATTTCTTTACCTTCTGGTGATTTAGCAACTACTGATGTAGCTGGTTTGCCATTTTCGTCAAGAAGAGTAATGGTATCCTTGTCGATTGGTGCAACTGGGTCACCTTCTGTGAATGTTACAGTACCAGTTTGAACCACACCTTGAGGTGCAACTGATTCAGCTGGTGTTGCAGTTGGTGTTACCGGAGTTACTGTTGGTGTGTACTTAGCTGTTACTGGGGTACCGTTCTTATCTACACGTTTAACAGTCACGCCTGTTCCTGTTCCTGTGAATGATTTTTCTGGTACGAAGGTTACAGTTCCGTCTGGTGCTACTGTGTATGTTCCTTCACCTGGGATAGTCTTAGTTGTTGAACCATCTTCGAATGTTGCTGGAACATCATCATCCATTGGTACGTTTGAGTTACCTGGTGTGAATGTTGGTTTACCTGATTGTGTTTGACCTTGTTTATCAGTTGAAGTAGCATCTTCAGCAGTTGGTGTTACTGGTGTTACTGTTGGTGTGTAAGTTGAAGAAGCTTTTGTTCCGTTCATATCTTCACGAACAACTGTAACTGATGGAGCTGTACCAACAAATGATTTTTCTGGTACGAATGTTACTGTTCCGTCTGGTGCTACTGTGTAAGTACCAACACCTTCAACTGTCTTAGTTGTTGAACCATCTTCAAATGTTGCTGGAACATCTTCGTTGATTGGAACAGTTTTTTCTACTCCATCAACTGTAACAGTTCCACCCTTGAATTCAGGCTTACCTTTTTGAGTTGCGCCTTGGATGTCTGTTGTTTCAGCTGGTGTTGCAGTTGGTGTTACTGGAACAATCTCAGGTGTGTAAGTTGTATCAACCTTGATTCCGTTTGAGCTTTCAGCTTGAACCTTAACTGGTGTTACTTTACCTGTATAAGACTTATCAGTTGGTGTGAATGTTACAGTACCAGTTGCTGGGTCGATTGTGAATGTACCGATTGGTGTTGTTCCATCTTCAGCATAAGCTGTTGTAGTTGTAACTTCATTACCATCTTTATCCAAAAGTGTGTAGCTGTTATCTTTAATAGTGATAGCTTTTTCTTCACCGTTTACAGTAACAGTTGAACCTGCAAATGTTGGTGTTCCTGTTTGAGTCGCACCTTGGATATCTTTAGATGTAGCTGGTTTAGCTGTTGGAACAGCTGATTTTACAGTTGGTGTGTAGCTTGCTTCAGCAGTGATTGTTGAAGTTTCACCTTTGCCATTTGTAATAGTTGCAGTTGCTTGAACCTTAACGCCTTTAGCTGGTCCGACAAAGTCTGGTTCTGGAGTGAAAGTTACCGCTCCTGTAGTAGGATCAATAGTGTAAGTTCCTTCTCCTGGAACTGTCACAGTAGTTTCATCAGTAGGTTGACCAGTTGCTGGGTCTACCAATTTCTTACTTGTGATTTTCGCAGTCTTATCGTTGCTTAACTCAAATGTAGGAGTTTGAGTTTGTGGAACGTTTTGGATGTCCTCAGAAACTTTGTCTGTTGGTGTGATTGTAATTGGAGTTACAGTTGGAGTGTACTTAGCCGTAGCAGTCTTAATGTACTCCTCTTGAACCTTACCATCTTTGTTTCGACCAACTGGTGCTGACAATGTAACTTCAATGCCTTTAGCTGTTCCTACAAAGCTTGGTTCTGGAGTGAAGGTTACTTCACCTGTTGAAGGATTAATCGTGTATGTTCCTTCTCCAGCTACTGTTACAGATGTCTCATCAGTCGTGCGACCAGTTGCTGGGTCTACCAACTTAGCAGGATATTCTGCGCTTGGAGTGACTGCAATCTTGTCACCATTTAAGTTAGTAGCAGTTGTGTTAAAGGTTGGTGTTTCTTTTTGAGTTGCACCTTGAATATCAGTCGATGTCTTGTCAACCCCTTCGATTTCAATCGGAGTGACTGTTGGAACGTACTGACCATCCATAGTATTCAACTGACCATTAATGTTTGGTTCTTTGTCTGGGAATTTTGATGACCAACCAGTATCGTAACCATTGTTATCTACACGACGGATAGAGATACCATCTGCAGTTCCTAGGAAGTTATCTTCTGGGATAAACTCAACGTCTACGTCTTTACCATTGGCAGTGATCTTGTATTTCCCTTGACCTGGTACAACATAGTAACCATCTGCATCAAGCGTTGCGCGGTTGCCATCTTTATCAACGATGTATGGTTCTACTGTCTCGTCGATAACTGCCTTAGAGTTGCGTTGATACTTGTGCTCTCCACGTGCTGTAAAGGTTACTGTTGCTGTTTGTTTAGTAGCTTGAGGACCAGAAGTTTCCTTGAATTCCCCTTTAGGTGGGTGGGTGATTTGAGTCTTGAAGTCTTCTACTTCCCCTGAGAAGGCCATGCCAGTTGGGCTTTCGATCTCGTTCGCTTTCTTAGCGATACGAACACGAGCACCAAGTTCGTTGACGCTAGGATCGATGTAAGTCTTGCTGTTTGCAAAGGTCAACTCGACTGTCCCATCTTGGGTCACTTTTGCAAGATTAGAGCGTTCATCTTCGTCGAATTTACCATTTTGGTTAAAGTCTACCCAACCATAGATATAAGCTTCTGAAGCTCCGTCCAAATGGGCTTGAACTGACATCTTGTAGTTCCCTGGGCGTGTACGGTCCATCTTGATCATCTCATTGGTTGTACCTTTGAGTTCTTCAGGAAGCAATTGATCAATTCCTTCATCGGCTGTAGTTGACTTATCATCACCGAACCAGTCAAGAGTCGTGTTTTCATCCATATCTGGGCTCACATTACCAAGATACGGTTGATTTACTTTAGCTCCAGTCACACCGTCAACAGTTGCAATAGTATGGACTGCTTTACCATATGACTCAGGAGCATCCCCTTCATCAAGTGGGAAGAATCCTAGCATAGCAGACTGTTTACCACCTGAAGCGATATAAAGTCCCACTTCAGATGCTCCACGCGTCATTACGAGTGGAACTGTGTAATTTCCTTCAGAAATGTTTGGTCCAAAGACGCCTGTCCCTAATCCACCGGTCACTTGGTCAGGATTTCCAAAGTACTTCCAAGCTACTGGTTTCTTATCAGGTCCAACTTCAGTAGAGCCACGAAGTTGTCTAAGGTTTTGATTATTGTATTTAGGTGAAGGTCCCAAAAGGTTGTCTGTATCTTGTGGTTGATAAGGAACAGAAGTGGCTGGTCTATTAAATTTCTTCCATTCCCCAATGTGCTGCCAACCTTGTCCGTTGGTAGTGAACATAACAAATTCACCAGGGTTAGCAGACTCGCCATCAGCCATGACAACAGCCGGCTTCACTGTCTTGCCACGGAAGGTTGCAGAGATTTCAAACTGAACCCCAATATTCCCACCATTATATGCAGAACTCATGGTCGTCTGCTTGTTTTTGGTATCAACGTTTTCTAGTTTGATTTCACTCCAACGAGTTTGGGCATCAGCGATAACGTCGGCTTCTTTGCCATCAGCAAAATATTGCCTAGCAATTGGTGAAGTAACACCACTTACATAACCATTTTTAGCATTTGGATCATAGGTTGCTTTTTCTGCTTCTGTAGCCCCTTGATTTTCCATACGATTTTTATAGATTTCAGTCGCTTGGAATGGTTTCAAAGATTTAACTTTTACCGTTACTACATAACCAGGCATGATTTCCTTGGTATAAGTAGCCCCAACTTGAAGTGCTAAGCTCTCTGTTAGCTCATTTGGTTTCAGTTCATCTTTAGCGACTTTGATTATTTTCGCTCCTGTCCAGTTAGCTACGTCTCCAAAGTCCAACCAAGTAATCTGGCTAGTCATAGATTTGGCATCAATATCTGTTGTAAAGCCAGGTTTTTCAACTTTTGGAGTTGAAGTTGCATCTACAACGTCTGCACCAATTCCAGTAGCTGTTGCAGTATCTGCACGGAAGGCTGTGTTTTTGTCAATCTCTTTACCATTACGAGGGTCGTTTTTCCCTGTATTTGCGATTGCGTTAGTACCTTCAGCTGGCTTTGTGTTTTCTGCAGGTTTACCTGTAGTGGTTTCTGTCTTTTCAGTAGCTGCTACTTTTTCTTCGGCTACAGCTTTTTCTTTGTTTTTAAGTTTAGAATTAACAATAGTTACAAGTGATTGGTAAGCTGCGTCAAGTTCAGCTTGGCTTGTAGCAGAAGTAAGTGCATTTTTAGCATTAGCAAGACCTACCTTAAGAACTTCAACACTCTCGTCTGTCTTGTTGCTGTATTTACCATTTGCCACGTTTGCTTCAATTTCAGCAACGTAAGCTGCCAATTTTTCGCTATTTAGCTCAGGTTTTACTTCAGTAGAAACTGCAGGGGCTGCTTCTGCTTTATAAGTTACTTCTTTAGCAGGTGCTGCTTCAGTAGTTACAGGAGCTTCTGCTTTGTCTACTTCTGTTGTAGCTGCAACTCCTTCAGCTTGTTTTTCTTCAGTTACTTCATCAGCTCCGACACCTGTAGCAGTTCCGAGCATTACCAACGTTCCGAGTAAGACCGAGCAAACTCCTACATGAAGCTTACGGATCGAGAATCGACTAATTCGGTCGTTAAACAGATCATTTTTCATGTTTTACCTCCAATACCCTTTTGGGAATGTATATATTGTTATAGTTTATGCATTGTTTTTTCCAAAATCCTAAACATGCAACGCTCCTATTTTAGCACTATTGTACTTAAAAACCAAGCATTATGCTCATTGTTTTGAAAGTTGAAATCAATATACATTTATTCCATTTTTTTACTATTATTTCAAGAAAATATACATTACACTTTCATGTCCAACACACACCAAAAGAGGGAAGTTCCCCTCTTTTAGATGAGTAGATTATTCACTTGTTTCAACAGTCTCTACTAGGACATCCACTTGCTCTTCCTCTTGTGAATCAGCAAGAGATGATTCTTCATTGATCGCTAGTGGTTCAATGTTACGGTAGCGAGCCATACCAGTACCCGCTGGGATGATCTTACCGATGATAACATTTTCCTTGAGACCAAGGAGATGGTCTTTCTTACCACGGATAGCTGCGTCTGTAAGGACACGAGTTGTTTCCTGGAAGGAAGCTGCTGACAAGAAACTATTTGTTTCAAGTGAGGCTTTGGTAATTCCCATAAGGACTGGGCGACCAGTCGCTGGCACACCACCTGCGATAAGAACATCTTTGTTGGCATCTGTAAAGTCGTTGATATCCATGAGAGTACCCATGAGAAGGTCTGTATCCCCTGGATCCATGACACGAACTTTGCGGATCATTTGACGAACCATTACCTCGATGTGTTTGTCACCGATTTCTACCCCTTGGCTACGGTAAACTTTTTGTACTTCACCGAGGAGGTAAGTTTCAACTGACAAGACATCACGTACAGCAAGGAGACGTTTTGGTTGGATAGAACCTTCTGTCAGAGCTGCACCGCGAGAGATTTGATCTCCAACTTGGACACGCATACGGGCTGTAAATGGTACCACGTATTCACCTTCGCCAGTTTCACCTTTAACGAAGACTTTCTTGGTACGAGTTGAAGCATCTTCTTCGATGGCTGTAACTTCCCCTTTGACTTCTGTGATGACCGCTTCCCCTTTAGGATTGCGGGCTTCAAAGATTTCTTGGACACGAGGAAGACCCTGAGTGATATCGGTATTTGAGGCAACTCCACCCGTGTGGAAGGTACGCATTGTAAGCTGTGTACCAGGTTCCCCGATAGATTGGGCAGCGATTGTACCAACTGCTTCACCAACCTCAACCGCATCACCAGTCGCCAAGTTGATACCGTAACAGTGACGGCAGACACCATGACGAGTGTTACATGTAAATACAGAGCGGATGGTTACTTCTTCAACACCAGCATTGACAATTTCACGTGCCTTGTCTTCTGTAATCAATTCATTTGGACCGATGATAACTGCACCAGTTTCTGGGTGTTTAACAGTTTTCTTAGTGTAACGACCATTGAGACGTTCTTCGAGAGACTCAATCATCTCTTTACCTTCAGTAATAGAACGGATCAAGAGACCACGGTCAGTTCCACAGTCATCCTCACGAATGATAACGTCTTGGGCAACGTCAACCAAACGACGAGTCAGGTAACCTGAGTCGGCTGTCTTAAGGGCCGTATCGGTCATACCTTTACGGGCACCGTGAGTTGAGAAGAACATTTCGAGTACTGACAAACCTTCGCGGAAGTTTGAAAGGATAGGCAATTCCATGATACGTCCGTTCGGAGCAGCCATCAGACCACGCATACCGGCAAGCTGTGAGAAGTTTGAGATGTTACCACGGGCTCCAGAGTCCATCATCATAACGATAGGGTTCTTAGGATCTTGGTTAGCAACCAAACGTTTCTCCAATTTTTCACGGGCAGCACGCCATTCAGCTGTAACAGCATTGTAGCGTTCGTCATCTGTGATCATACCACGACGGAATTGTTTTGTGATTTGTTCTACACGTTTGTGTGATTCTTCGATGATTTCAGCCTTGTCTTCAACGACTGGAATATCAGCAATACCCACTGTCAAACCTGCAAGAGTTGAATGGTGGTAACCGAGGTTCTTCATACGGTCAAGTAGGGCAGATGTTTCTGTCGTACGGAAACGTTTGAAGATTTCAGCGATGATATTTCCAAGGTTTTTCTTCTTGAATGGTGGGTTGAGTTCAAGTCCTTCAATAGCTTCCTTGATATTTCCACCTAATGGCAAGAAGTACTTAGCCGGAACACCTTCTGTCAAGTTAGCATTTGTTGGCTCTTGCAAGTAAGGTAGTCCTTCTGGCATGATATCGTTGAAGAGGATTTTACCTACAGTTGTAAGCAAGATTTTGTGTTTTTGCTCTTCTGTCCATGGTTTGTTAAGGCTATCTGTTGCGATACCAACACGTGAGTGGAGGTGAACATAACCATTACGGTAAGCCATGACAGCTTCGTCACGGTCCTTGAAGACCATACCTTCGCCTTCACGACCAGCTTCTTCCATAGTCAAGTAGTAGTTACCCAAAACCATGTCCTGAGATGGAGTAACAACTGGTTTACCATCTTTAGGATTCAAGATATGCTCAGCAGCAAGCATCAAGATACGAGCTTCTGCTTGGGCTTCTTCTGAAAGAGGTACGTGGATGGCCATTTGGTCACCGTCAAAGTCGGCATTGTAGGCTTCGCAGACAAGCGGGTGCAAGCGAAGGGCTTTACCGTCAATTAAGACAGGTTCAAAGGCTTGGATACCTAAACGGTGAAGGGTAGGTGCGCGGTTCAAAAGTACTGGGTGTTCTTTGATAACTTCTTCGAGGATATCCCAGATACGTTCATCTCCACGTTCTACCAAGCGTTTAGCCGCTTTAACGTTTTGAACGATATCGCGCGCAACGATTTCACGCATAACGAATGGTTTAAAGAGCTCGATTGCCATTTCACGTGGCACACCACATTGGTACATCTTAAGAGTTGGACCAACGGCGATAACGGAACGTCCTGAGAAGTCAACACGTTTACCGAGCAAGTTTTGACGGAAGCGTCCTTGTTTCCCTTTGAGCATATGGCTCAATGATTTAAGCGGACGGCTACCTGGCCCTGTGATCGGACGACCACGACGGCCATTGTCAATCAAAGCGTCAACCGCTTCTTGAAGCATACGCTTCTCATTTTGAACGATGATACCTGGCGCGTTCAACTCAAGCAAACGAGCCAAACGATTGTTACGGTTGATAACACGACGGTAAAGGTCGTTCAAGTCAGATGAGGCAAAACGGCCACCATCCAACTGCAACATTGGACGAAGATCTGGTGGAATAACTGGAAGGATGTTAAGAACCATCCATTCAGGCTTGTTCCCAGACTTGTGAAAAGCATCCAAAACATCCAAACGGCGGATAGCTTTGACACGTTTTTGTCCAGTAGCTGTTTTTAACTCTTCTTTGAGTTCAGCAATTTCTTTTTCAAGATCTACTTGTTTCAAGAGGTCTTGGATCGCTTCGGCACCCATTTTGGCAACGAATGAACCATGACCAAACTCACGCAAGCGTTCACGGTATTCACGCTCTGTCATGATAGACTTGTGCTCAAGTGGAGTATCCTTAGGATCAATTACCACATAAGCTGCGAAGTAGATAACTTCCTCGAGGGCACGAGGACTCATGTCAAGGGTCAAGCCCATACGGCTTGGAATCCCCTTGAAATACCAGATATGAGATACAGGAGCTTTTAACTCGATGTGTCCCATACGTTCACGACGAACTTTTGTACGCGTTACTTCAACACCACAACGGTCACAAACAATCCCTCTGTAACGAATGCGTTTGTATTTACCACAAGCACATTCCCAGTCTTTTGTAGGACCAAAGATCACTTCGTCAAATAGTCCTTCACGTTCTGGTTTCAACGTACGGTAATTGATTGTTTCAGGTTTTTTGACTTCTCCATAAGACCATGAACGGACTTTGCTTGGAGAAGCTAGTGTGATTTGCATACTTTTAAAACGATTTACATCAACCACTATTTCTTCCCTTTCTATTATAAGTGAACTGCTTATTCTTGTTCAGCAGCTTCTTCTGTTGTTTCCGCTTTTGCATTTTCTTCTGCTTCAAAGGCTGCTTTAGCCTCCTGAGCTGCTCTTTCGCGGGCTTTTTCAAGGTCATCTACGTGGATGACATCTTCGTCCATTCCTTCATCAAGGTCACGAAGTTCCACTTCTTGATCGTCTTCGTCAAGAACACGCATGTCAAGACCAAGAGATTGCAATTCTTTCACAAGAACTCGGAATGATTCTGGAACACCTGGTTTTGGAATTGGTTTTCCTTTTGTAATAGCTTCATAAGCTTTCAAACGTCCGTTGATATCGTCAGACTTGTAAGTCAAGATTTCTTGAAGGACATTTGACGCACCATAGGCTTCAAGCGCCCAAACCTCCATCTCACCGAAACGTTGTCCACCAAACTGAGCTTTACCTCCGAGTGGTTGTTGTGTAACGGTTGAGTAAGGTCCGACTGAACGAGCGTGCAATTTATCATCAACCATGTGGTGGAGTTTGATCATGTACATGACACCAACTGACACACGGTTATCAAATGGTTCACCAGTACGTCCGTCGTATAGGATAGTCTTAGCATCGCTATCCATACCTGCTTCTTTGACAGTATCCCAAAGATCTTCAGAACTTGCTCCGTCAAAGACTGGCGTTGCGATGTGGATGCCAAGAGTACGAGCCGCCATACCAAGGTGAAGCTCCATAACCTGACCGATATTCATACGTGATGGCACCCCAAGAGGGTTCAACATGATATCGACTGGAGTTCCGTCTGGAAGGTAAGGCATGTCTTCTACAGGAACGATACGAGAGACAACCCCTTTGTTTCCGTGACGTCCGGCCATCTTATCTCCGACCTTAATCTTACGTTTTTGTGCGATGTATACGCGAACTAGCATGTTAACACCAGATTGCAATTCATCACCGTTTGCACGTGTAAAGATTTTAACATCACGAACGACACCATCGGCACCGTGTGGTACACGAAGGGAAGTATCACGCACTTCACGAGATTTGTCACCGAAGATAGCGTGCAAGAGACGCTCTTCAGCAGAAAGGTCTTTTTCACCCTTAGGTGTGACTTTACCTACAAGGATATCCCCTTCTTTAACCTCAGCACCGATACGGATGATACCCATTTCGTCGAGGTCTTTAAGGGCATCTTCACCAACGTTTGGAATTTCACGAGTGATTTCTTCAGGCCCAAGCTTTGTATCGCGAGTTTCTGATTCGTATTCTTCGAGGTGAACAGATGTGTAAACATCGTCTTTCACCAAGCGTTCGCTCATGATAACGGCATCCTCGAAGTTGTAACCTTCCCATGTCATGTAGGCAACGATTGGGTTTTGTCCAAGCGCCATTTCACCTTTTTCCATAGAAGGTCCATCAGCGATAAAGTCACCTTTTTCGATGACATCGCCAACTCGAACAAGGGTACGTTGGTTATAAGCAGTACCTGAGTTTGAACGACGGAATTTTTGGATGTGGTAAACATCAAGGGAACCATCTTCACGACGAACTTCTACTTTGTCCGCATCCGCATAGGTAACCTTACCACCATGTTGTGCAATAACTGCTGCTCCTGAGTCATGGGCTGCTTGGTATTCCATACCAGTACCAACGAAAGGCGCTTTAGGATCAATCAAAGGAACAGCCTGACGTTGCATGTTGGCACCCATGAGGGCACGGTTGGAGTCATCGTTTTCCAAGAAAGGAATACATGCTGTCGCAACGGCAACTACCTGCTTAGGAGAAACGTCCATATAGTCAACGCTTGATGCTGGATATTCTTGGTTAACCCCTTGGTGACGTCCCATGACAACTTTTTCAGCAAAAGTTCCATCTGCGTTCAATTTAGAGTTGGCCTGAGCTACTGTGTATTCATCTTCTTCATCGGCAGTCAACCAAACAATTTCGTTGGTAACTTTACCAGTTGCACGGTCAACTTTACGGTATGGTGTTTGAATGAAACCATACTTGTTGAGGTGCCCGTATGAAGACAAGTTGTTGATCAAACCGATGTTTGGTCCTTCAGGTGTTTCGATTGGACACATACGACCATAGTGAGTGTAGTGCACGTCACGCACTTCATATCCAGCGCGGTCACGTGTCAAACCACCAGGCCCTAAGGCAGACAAACGACGTTTGTGAGACAACTCAGAAAGTGGGTTGTGTTGGTCCATGAACTGTGACAATTGTGAAGAACCAAAGAATTCTTTGATCGCTGCAGTCACTGGACGGATGTTAATGATTTGTTGAGGTGTCAATACTTCGTTATCTTGAACAGACATACGTTCACGAACATTACGTTCCATACGTGAAAGTCCAAGACGTACTTGGTTGGCAAGCAATTCACCAACAGCACGAATACGACGGTTTCCGAGGTGGTCGATATCATCGATACGACCGATACCTTCAGCCAAGTTAAGGAAGTAGCTCATTTCAGCAAGGATATCTGCCGGAGTGATAGTGCGAACTTTATCATCTGGATTTGCATTTCCGATGATTGTTACAACACGGTCTGGATCAGTTGGTGCCACAACCTTGAATTTTTGAAGAACAACTGGTTCTGTCAAAACAGCTGAGTCATTTGGAGTGTAGACAATCTTGTTCAAATCGCCATCCAAATGACTTTCGATGCTCTCGATGACATCGCGAGTCATAACAGTACCCTTTTCAACTAAGATTTCACCAGTTTCTGGGTCTACCAATGGTTCAGCAATTGTTTGGTTGAGCAAACGAGTTTTAATATTTAATTTCTTGTTAATCTTGTAGCGTCCAACAGCTGCCAAGTCATAACGACGTGGGTCGAAGAAACGAGCCACAAGCAAGGTACGTGAACTCTCAGCAGTTTTTGGTTCACCTGGACGAAGACGCTCATAAATTTCTTTCAAAGCTTCGTCTGTACGAGAGTCCATTGGGTTTTTATGGATATCTTTTTCAACAGTGTTGCGAACCAACTCGCTGTCACCAAAGATATCAAAGATTTCGTCATCGCCTGAGAAACCAAGTGCACGAACCAAAGTCGTAAATGGAATTTTACGAGTACGGTCGATACGAGTGTAGGCGATGTCTTTTGAGTCACTTTCCAGTTCCAACCAAGCTCCACGGTTAGGGATAACAGTTGAACCGTAGCCCACTTTACCGTTTTTGTCTACTTTATCATTAAAGTAAACACCTGGAGAGCGCACCAACTGTGATACGATAATACGTTCACCACCATTGATGATGAAAGTACCCATCTCAGTCATGATTGGGAAATCACCAAAGAAGACTTCTTGAGTTTTGATTTCGCCAGTTTCCTTGTTAATCAAGCGGAAAGTTACAAAGATTGGTGCTGAATAACTTGCATCATGGATGCGAGCTTCTTCAAGCGTATATTTAGGTTCTTTGATTTCGTAGCCAACAAATTCCAACTCCATTGTTTCTGTGAAGTTTGAAATTGGCAATACATCTTCAAACACTTCCTTCAGACCATGGTCTAGGAAATCTTTAAATGAATCAGTTTGAATTTCAATCAAATTTGGTAAGTCAAGAACTTCTTTGATTCTTGAAAAACTACGACGGGTACGATGTTTCCCGTATTGAACGTCATGTCCTGCCAAGATGATTCTCCTTTTTAAATAAAGTTCCAAGCTTAGTCGCCTAAGCTAATAAATATCGTTTAATGGTTCTAAAACCCCTATCAACTTATCCCCCTTGACTAATTTTTCAGAATCTTTAAATCTCTGTTACAGATGCAAAAAATACCGAAAAAAAGCACAAAAAGAGCAGTTAAATCTGACTTTTTTCAGGAGATTTAACTGCTGTGAGCCTTGTCCGGACAATATTTCAGACAAAACCTACGACAAATGATTACTCATATTATACCCGATTTTCTCTAATTTTTCAAGTCCTTTGAAGGATTTTTCTTGCTTTAGTATAGTTGTGGCTTGTTTTCAGAAAAGGTGATTTTCATACATCAACCTTACTGTGGTTTTTCTAGGATAAAAATTTCATCCGAAGAATAACTGCTTTCCTTGTAGCCAAGCTGTTCATATTGTTTGACCAGCTCGACATAGAGTTCACTCGTATCCTTACTCTTTCTTGGAATCACCACAAAATCAATAGATGAGTCCACTTTCTGACCGTTGTGATAGAAAATGTCATATAATTTTTGATGTTTTCTAAGAATTGGTGTGTATGGATGTTCGGCGACAACTGAAGATTCAGACGGCAGACTTTCTAAAGTATACTTGATATTATCAAAATTTTGTTTATTCTGATGATAATAGCCAATATTAAAATTCCATTTATGCGTCAACTGGTGTAAGAGTATTCCAGATACAACGATACCTATCGTAACTGTAAGAACAATTAATTTTTCTTGTAAAATCTTGTGGATTTGAAGTTCTTCTAAAGAGAGTAGAGTCATTAGAAAAAGCAGTGCTGCACTACCATAACTATATTGAAAACCAATATCATACTGATAAGGCCAGTTTGGCAACAAATTAATGACAACAAGTGGTAGAGCCAATAAATAATTTTCCCAACTACGTTGTACAAGAGGTAGGAAACAAAGTGGAGCAAGCATTAAGAACAAATAGCCCAATCTTTTCGCGGTGAAAATTGTACTGATCACATATTCTGGATGGGTCAAGAGATTTTTCAAGACCATGAGCAATCCACTCTCACCATTCTGTAGGTAGGTATCGAAACGAGAGACCATACCTCCTTCACCATAAGCACTCAAGAGATACATCGCAAACATGAAATAAACAATCGGTAAAACGATATCTGCTAACAGTATCCGTACTTTTGTTGTTTTCGATAAGGTAAAACGTTTTTGTAAAAGGAAGTAGGCGCCAATACTAATAACATAGATAAAGGCATCTTCCTTTACTAACAAAAGCAGCAAAGTCGAACCTATAATACCCAGTTTTTGCTCGGAAACAATGAAATAGAATAACCAGAATATCAACGCAGTTAGGAAACAATTTTCATGGAGATGAGTCCCTCCTGAAGTTGTAATAACTGGGAATAAAACAAACCATGCTACCGTCAATATATTTGTTAGTTTAGAAAGTTTGAATTTAGGAAGCAGTAGTTTTAGAGGAATAATTGCAGAAAAAGCAATTAAAACCTGTAAAATGTCTAACGTCTCTACATATGGGAATAATTTATAAAAGGGAAGCATTAGATAAAAGATTGGAGAAATGTGTACCGCAAAATGGGAAAGCACTCTGTCTCTCTCCAATGTTGTAATCGGAGTCCAATCTGTATTCATACGCTCAAACATTTGAGAAAAAATACCAATGTCAAAGGTAGTTACTTCAATTGTCTTGACTTTATAGTAGACAACGACACAGAGATACAAAACATAAATAATACTAAGAGACAAGACTGCCCACCATACTATTTTTTTATGCTTTTCTAAAAACTCCTTTACTGGTAACTGTACAAAAAGTAAAATCAGTACAGCAGAAAAAATCACTGCTAAAACGACTGGCCAAATTAATGTATAAAATCTTGTAGTCGTTAAATCAACGGCGTGAAAACCAAGCGCCGTATCATTAAAATTTGAATCAACTAGGGTTAACAACCGGGGGAGTGTCCCTACTACCGTAAACAAATATAAAAAAGATAAGGTTTCACCTTTGAACTTAAAAAACACAAAGAGAACCACAGCCAAAAGTAGTAAACCTAGCGCCAGGAAAAATGAAATACTTTTATAGACAGCAAAAAATAAAGCTAGGCATGAAATAAGAATATTAATCCTACGAATATTGAGGGATGACTTTATTTCCACTACACCAATGAATACAGCTGCTATAAGAAAGACCAAGATTTTGTCAAAAACAGGTCCCGAATTTAGACTTAGAAAAAGATCTTGCGGAGCATAGTGCAATAAATTCAATAAAATAACTATTAAATATGCACCGAGACCATACGATAAAAATTGCTTTCGTTTTTCAAAAATATTTCCTAATACTTTTTCCACAGTTATAATCCTCCTAATAATAAGATAATTGTATCATAATCCTTCTATTCCTTCTATCCTTTTTTGAATCTTTTGCAACACTATCAATGGAATAGCTTCTTTTTTCATTCTCGAAAAAACTGAACAGAAAAAGAGTGGTTCAAACTAGTAATAATCTAGGCCGAACCACTCTATTCTAATTTCCTACTCTAACTCGCGTAACGATACCGTCTTTATCAGTCATGCTGAACTCTGCCGAAGAAATCCACTGAGTTACCGCTTCGCTACTTTGAGATTGAGTAAATACTTTTAATAATTCCTCTTTGTCCTCAACTTCAACCACATAGTAGGCTAGCCCCACCATTCCATTCTTACGTCGAACTAAGTTTTTGCCACCCCATTCATTTACAGCTAGATGATGGTGATAAGTTCCTGATGCGATCCAACTGGCATGTGGAATCGTGAATTTATTCTCCAGACCTAGAGACTCTTGATAGAATGTACTCGCTTATCAGCCAATGTCAATCCAGATGCTCAACGCTGATAACACAAGAAAAACCCTCCCCGTGTAGGAAGGATTGTTTGGATTTAATGAGCCAACATTTCTTGAGCAATCTCTTGACCTGATAAGCCATCTGGATAGTAGGTTGGCCAGTTGTCCATCTCTTCAAAGAGGGCTTCTTGGCTAGTGCCTCCAAAGAAGATATGGAAATGCTCTGCCTTGACCGGAGCGATATTGTGGTCGCTAAACTGAACATACTTGAATTGTCCAGCGTCTGCATCAGTCGCTTCAAAGAGGAAGCGTACTCCACGATTTCCTTTCTTATAAGTCAAAATTTTCTTGCCGACATACTTATAAGTATATTGCTTACTTTGGCCTCCTTGGATAAATTCCATAGTATTATCTGCAATATTAATCTTGTTTACATCTGTTTGGTAACCTTTTTGATAGTAGGCTTTGTATTCATCCTTGGTCATCTTACCAGTCAATTTAGCCTTGTAGTCAAATACTTGATCAAGAGTCCCATCCTCAAGGAAAGGATAGACTGACTGCCAGTTGCCAGCATAATCACTCAGGGTACGGTCCTTAACATCTGCATCCTCAAAGTAGCCATTTTGAACGGTTTTAGTTTCCTCTGCCTTTTCTGGTTCAATCTCTGCTCCTGCCTGATCAGTTGTTTGCTTGAGTGCCTTGAGGTTTTTCTCCATGATAGAGATATAGGTTTCTCCAACCTTCATGTCCTCTTCGGTCAAGCTTTCAAGAGGATTCAGAACATCTAACTTCACTCCTGTTTCTTTTGAGAGGGTATTCGCTAGGGCTTGAGAAGCATTTTCTTCAAAGTAGATATAAGAGATTTTGTTTTTCTTGATGTACTCGGTCAATTCTGCCAAGCGGCTTGCTGAGGGTTCCGCATCTGGCGAAAGCCCAGAGATAGAGACTTGAGTGAGTCCGTAGTCCAAGGCAAGATAACGAAAGGCAGCGTGCTGAGTCACAAAACTCTTTTGTTTTGCACTAGAAAGTCCTTCAGTATAGGCCTTGTCCAGAGCTTGCAATTTCTCGATATAGGCAGCTGCATTTTGCTCAAAGGTTGCTTTTTTATCAGGATAGTCAGCTGATAAACTGTCACGGATGTGCTCTACAAGCTTAATGGCACGCGCAGGAGACAACCATACATGAGGGTCATACTCGTGATGATGACCTTCTTCACCATGGTCATGGTCTTCCTCTTCTTCACTTCCTGGAAGAAGCAACATATCTCCAGTAGCTTTAATGGTTTTTACTTTTTTTGCATCTAGAGATTCTAAAAGTTTAGGAACCCAAGTTTCCATATTTTCATTCTCATAAACAAAGGCATCAGCATCTTGGATTTTAGCGACTGCCTTAGGTGATGGTTCATATTCATGTGGCTCTGTTCCAGCCCCGATTAAAAGTTCGACATTGGCTGTATCCCCTGCTACTTGCTTGGTAAATTCGTAGACAGGGTAGAAAGTTGTCACGATATTTAATTTCCCGTCTGCTTGTTTTTGATTAGAGCAAGCGACTAAGAATAAGGTCACAAGACTTGCCAAAAGTAGGCTTAGTTTTTTCATTTTCTTCTCCTATTTGATAAAACGTTTGAGTAAGCTGACTACTAAAAAGACAACTACAAAGATAATGGTGATACTTGCACTTGGTGGTGTCTCTGCATAATAGGAAATATAAAGCCCCGCAACCATGCCTAGAAAACCAATGACGCTAGCAAGTATCATCACAGAACTAAAGTTTTTACCTAGACGCAAAGCAATACTTGCTGGTAAGACCATGATAGTCGATACCAAAAGCGCTCCCGCTGCTGGGATCATGAGTGCAATAGCCACACCCGTTACCATGTTAAAGAGAATAGACATGGTACGCACTGGAAGACCATCGACAAAAGCTGTATCCTCATCAAAAGTTAGAATATACATAGGTCTTAAAAAGAGGAAGGTCAGGATTAAAACAACCGCTGCAATAACAAAGAGACCAATGACCTGCTCTTGACTAATAGTCACAATAGAACCAAAAAGGTATTGGTCCAGACTCATAGAGCTAGAGCTCTTACCCTTACTCATAACAATAAGTGAAACTGCAAGGCCTGTAGACATGAGAATGGCTGTCCCAATCTCCATAAAGCTTTTATAAACCGTACGTAGGTATTCAAGGAAGACCGCTGCAATCAAGACAATCACAATGGTTGAAATGGTCGGAGAAATTCCTAAAACCAAGCCAAAGGCAACCCCTGAAAGCGAGACGTGACTCAAAGTATCACTCATAAGACTTTGACGACGCAAGATTAGGAAGGTCCCAAGAACTGGTGAAAAGAGACTCATGGCAATAACAGCCAAAAAGGCTCGCTGCATAAAATCATAAGACAATAGATTAAGCATGCTCCACCTCCTGGTCACTTTCATGGACATTGAAGCAACGCCATGGGGAATCTTGGTCTCGGACCAGGTGAATATTACGATCTGCGTAGTCCTTAACTTCTTCAGGATCGTGAGTAATCATCAAAACAGCCTTGCCATGATGGTGGGCACTGTGGTGCATGAGTTCATAAAACTCATCCTTGGTTCCCGCATCCATCCCTGTCGTCGGCTCATCCAAGATAAAGATATCAGGATCTGAAGCAAACATACGTGCGATAACAGCCCTTTGCTTTTGCCCGCCAGAAAGGGAGCCAATGCGTTTATCCCGATGTTCCCACATACCAACAGAGTTTAAACTAGCCTTGATATGTTCCTCATCGTGAGCATTTAGACGACGGAACCAACCTTTTCTTGGATAACGACCTGATTTGACAAATTCATAAACGGTACTTGGAAAGCCTGCATTAAAACTGGCAATCTGTTGA
The DNA here is from genome assembly GCF_040888245.1 of Streptococcus wuxiensis. Classification (NCBI taxonomy): domain Bacteria; kingdom Bacillati; phylum Bacillota; class Bacilli; order Lactobacillales; family Streptococcaceae; genus Streptococcus; species Streptococcus wuxiensis. The sequence goes on along the minus strand of NZ_JBFNFE010000007.1, from coordinate 36,366 downwards.
GGAAGGTAGGCGATTCTTAGTTTTGTCCCACGAGTATTGGTCTTTGAAATGGTAACTTTGCCAAATCTTGGTTGCAAAATACCAAGACTGGCCTTGATAAGAGTCGTCTTGGCAGCTCCATTTTCTCCAGTGAGGGTGACAAATTCCCCACTATCAACACTGTAATTGATATGCTCAAGCACAGGTTCCTTGTCATAATAGAAGGACAAATCCTCTACTGTGATGTATCTCATTACTTGATTTCTCCTACTAAAGCAGTTAAAAACCGCTGGATAATTTGTTGCTCCTCAGCCGAGAATTGACTGGCAACTTGTTCATAAGTCGAGAGGGTGTGCTCATGATGATGGTGATGCTCTTCAGCAATCGGTCGAGCTAAATCTGTCAATTGATAGAAAATCACTCGAGCATCCTTTGGATCCTTAGAAGCTTCCAGCATCCCCTCTTTAATCAAGGACTTAATGGCCTTGGTGACGGCTGCTTGACTGACATTGAGACGGCGAGCCAACTCCGAATTCGTTAATGATTCCTCTGATAAGAGCATAAGAATATGCTCCTGGGTATTCGTCAAGGCCACTTCACTCGTGCAATGACCAATCAAAATTTCATGCTGATTTTCAGCTTTCAGGATTACTTCATTTAAAAAATGATCAATTTCTGTTGCTAATTGTCTCATGATTTGCCCCTTTCTTCAAACAATTTTTCTATTATTACAGTACTTTCAGTCTGTTTGTTTACTAGTTAAGTATATCACATCCAAGTATAGAGTCAAGAAAAAAGATGAAAACAATTTTTTATGTTTTCATTTTCTTGATCTCTTTTTACTTACCCTTATTCAAATGAAGAGGCCGCTACAACACTGTCCATTACCAAAAATCTTTCATTACAAAGAGCCCAAAACAAGGTTCGGGCTCTTTTGCTATTTATTGAAAATCTTTAATATTCCCATCGTAATTTGCCCAATCTTGGCTAAAGAAGCGGTCATTCATTTGATAACTAGGTGCTGTTGTTGGATTGCTCAAAAAAGGATTTACAACCTTATCAAACGCCAGCCAGCCTAACCAACCGATATGAATCGTATCCTTGACAAAATAAGATTCATCACCGTTTTTTGAAAAATCAGCAATATTGGTAAAACCTTGACTCTCCAACTGGTAACGAATTTTTTCGACAGAGTGTTGATACATTTCCTCACTTAATCCTGTATAATTCATCCATTTTTTATTGACAGGTTGAAAGACAAAGATCACATTGACCTTAGATTTGGCAAATTGATCAAGCACCAGCTGTAAATCATTGTATTCCCTTGACTGGAGGAAGTTGTAATTTTTTTGATACCCTTCCCACTTTTTCAAATCCTTCTTTAGTTGAGTATTGTAAAAGTGGTTCTCCATTCCCAAATCATTATTGGTCGTGTTTTCTTCTGCATCCTTACGTGCAATATTTTCCAATTCTTCATACGAAAACTGATCTGGGAGACTACTCAAATATTTTTCAATATGATCTTTATACTTTAATCGGCCTCGGATGGAGAATTGACCAAAAAGGGCTGCTTGTCTTTCATTGAATTCTGCAGAAGCTGTAATTATTGAATGATCAAAGTCTGACAACTGTTCATTCTTAGCCAGTTTTTCAACAATCCCCTTCATAGGTACGCTTGGATTCTGCTTCAAGAGTCTATTAGCCGCATACTGAGTGGCCACATCCCCAGATTGATTTTCCAAGAAGGCAGTTAACTGATCATTGTTAAAATAAGTTTGAAAAGTAACTGGATCTTGATCTTCCTTTGTAAACCACTGTGGAGAGATCACAAACACCGCTTGTTTATTTTCAAGTTCAGATGTGATTTGTTGCATCCCAAAGTACTGGCTAAGAGAAGCTGCTCCTGCCTGCCCCATAAAATACGGACGGTAGGAGCGATTATACTTTTCAGCCAACACTCCTGGATGCATACTATCAAAACGAATCCATTCACTCGACCCAAAGAAAGGGACAAAACGCATATTAGGGTCTGTTAGAGCTCTCACTTTTTGGCTTCTCTCCTTGAAGCTTTCTGCACTTATAGAGGCTGCAGAGTATTTTTCCTCCATAAGATTATGGTTCTTGCTACTTGGATAGAAACAGATAAGAAGAAAAACCAATAATCCCGCTACAAAGATAGGCCCAAAGATTAACCACAGGCGTTTAAGCATTCTTTAACTCCGTAATTCCTGCCACGATTTTATTGGCTGTATTCCAGTCATCACGGCCAAATTCTGTAACCGGGACACGAATATCAAAGCGATTTTCGATTTCCACGATCAATTCAACCGTTCCCATGCTATCCAAGACACCTGCATCGAAAAGATCTTCATCCATCATGTCAGAAACATCTTCCATAAATAATTCATCGATTATTTCAATAACTTCTGATTTGATATCCATTTTTTAATTCCTTTTATTTTTTAAACCATAAATCATTCAAAAATCCAGAAAAGATTAAGAATGAAACCATTACGACATGGAAGGTTATCACAATGCCAAGCAACTGAGCCCAACGATTCTCAAGCAAGGGAGGTCGCCCTGCTTTTTTTCGTTCTTTATTGAGCGTTTTTTTCTTTCGAACCCAGGCATCATTCATCACTAAGCCTATCCCATGAAAGAGTCCGTAAGCGATATAAAACCATGTTATCCCATGCCAGAAGCCCATGAGGAGCATGTTTAGGATATAGGCAATACTTGAAGTCACATTTCGATTCTTAAAAAGCTTCTTTCTCGTCATCACCATGACCATGCGCATAAAGACAAAATCACGGAACCAGAAGGATAAACTCATGTGCCAACGATTCCAAAAATCCTTCAAATCCCTTGACAAGAAAGGTTTGTTGAAGTTAATCGGACTACGAATCCCCATCAGATTTGAAATAGCTATAGCAAACATAGAGTAACCTGCAAAATCAAAGAAGAGTTCCAAACCAAATGTGTACATGATGGCCACTACATAATAGTTAAAGACACCACCTGTTTGTAAAGCTAAATTCTTTAGCGGTGGTAATAAAATCTCGCCTAAAATATGAGCTAGGATAAATTTATACAGAAATCCCCACATGATATACCGAACGGACTCGGCTAGCATATCTAGCAACTCATCGCGCTCTGGTATCGTCTTATAATTTTCATTAAAACGTTTGAAACGATCAATAGGACCACTTGAAAATGTCGGCATAAAGAGAAGAAAACGCAAATACTCCCACATTTTCAAATCCTTAATGACTCCATCTCTAAGTTCGATGATGATTCCCACTGAACGAAAGGTCAAATAAGAGATTCCTACGAATCCCAGCAGAGACTGTGTACCGTTAATAGCTGGTTGCACCTTGACAAAGATGATGGGAAGGAGGGACAGAAAACTAACGAGGTAGAATACCCAGTTGCCATCCTTGCTTTTTCGATAGTGCTTGTAGAAAAGCAGGAGCAATATTTCCCAGCACAGATAAATACCCAAGGCAGCCAATTGATTGGTCTTGCCTCCCGTCAACATAGTGACTATAAAGAACAGACTAACCAATATTTCATACCAGCCAAAACGTTTTTTGAAAAAAAGACCGATAAAGATTGGTAAAATTGCAGCAATCACATAAAAAAAGTACTGCGGATTCCCATACGGCTCAATATGAGGCAGCTGTTTCAGGAAATCCATCATCTATTATTCACCTCGTTAATCAATCCTTTGATGTCAATCTTGCCATTTGGAGTCAGTGGCAATTCCTCTCTGTAAAGAAACTTAGATGGCATCATGTAAGACATCATAATATCTTCCAAGTCTTCCTTGATCGCTTTGGTAACATCAATCTCGCGCTCAAATTGTTCCTTGACCCCATCTTTTAAGATAACATAGGCCAAGAGATTTTGAACCTTGTGATCTTTATTATAGCGCGGTACCGCAACAGCCGAGTCAATGTACTGAGATTTGTTCAAGTTTTGAGAAACATCTTCTAGCTCAATACGGTAGCCGTTAAACTTAATTTGGAAATCCATCCGTCCACCATAGAGAAGGAGGCCTTCATCTGTCATGGTTCCGACATCTCCCGTATGATAGGCTGGCAGACCTTCAAATTCGAAGAAGGCTTCTGCTGTTTTCTCTGGATTATTCATATAACCCTTTGAAACAGCTGGTCCAGACACGATGATTTCCCCTTGCTCTCCATTTGGCAATTTGTTGCCTGCCTCATCAATGATGAAGGTTGGAGAATCTTCTTTGGTATAACCAATTGGCAAGCGTTTAAGTGTCGCTAACATCTCATCTGTGATAGCAACCGCCGACAAAGCAACTGTTGCTTCTGTTGGTCCATAGGCATTGATGATGCGCGCATTCGGGAAACGTTCACGCAGTTTTTGAGCCGTTTTAACAGTTAACTCTTCCCCATCAAAGTAGAAATGGGTAATGCCTGGCATCTTTTCAGCATTGAAATCTTCAGACAGCATGGCCATATCTGCAAAAGATGGTGTCGAAGTCCAGATAGCAATCGGAAGAGAAAAGATAGTTGCAAAGAGTTGTTTGAAGTCTTGAGTAATGGCTGATGGGAGGGCAAAAAGCGTGCCTCCAAGAGCCAAAGTTGGCGCCCAATACATGACAGACAAGTCAAAGGAATAGGGCGGTTGCGCCAACATTTGCGGACGCTCTGGCGTCGCAAATTCTTTATCTGTGTTCATCCAGTTGGTGAAGCTGAGCAGGTTATCATGTGAAATCTGCACCCCTTTTGGTTTCCCAGTTGTTCCTGAAGTAAAGATGATGTAGTAGTTATCATCCCCTTTGACCGGATGTTGCAAATCATAGGCATGCTGAGCCGCATAAGCTTCACGCACTTGCTCCAAGGACATGATTGGAGCAGCTGGGTTTTCAATTGGAAACTCTTTGATGGCGATGATTAAGCTTGGCTCTGCTACTTCAACAATGGCAGACACGCGCTCCAAGGCAGAATGGCTGTCAATTGGGATATAGGCATGGCCAGATTTGGTCAAGGCCACAAAGGTTGCTAACATTTCATATTCTTGGCCACCAAAGACCACAACAGGTGACTTTTCAGGAAGTTCCATCTGGTCAATATGGGCTGCTAAGCTATCTGAATCAGCCTTCAATTGGCCATAGGTATGCTCTTCTCCAAGGATATTGTATACCGGAAAATTAGGCTGCTTTTGAGCATAATGCTCAATGGTTTCAATCATATCTACTATTGGTTTATTTGACACAATAGGGGTTCTCCTTAAAGTTAAAATTCATTGTAGATAAAGCCACCCTGACCTTGACCAAGATAACTAAAGAAATAAAGCAAACCCAGTAAAACAATAAAATACAAGGCTGTCCGACCAAGAAAGAGGTAGAGTTCTTTTCTCTGTTTCATCAAGAAAAACCTTTCATTCCTGTAATTTTCAACTAAAATAAAATCAATTTCTTACTAACTTATTTTCTGCTATTATACCACTTTATAAACTATTTTTTCAATTGTTTTCCGTCCATTTCCACTACATTTCAACATCATTAAATTGTTCCATATGATACCTTCTAATGATAGCTTTAATGCTTTCCAGTATAGATTATATTGGGAGCTACAACAAAGTAGGCTCTATACTACCTATAGAGGACTCCCCACTATAAATATTATAGAGCCTTATCTTATGTCTCACTTTATCGATAGAATCCCCTTTATCTAGAGATTTTTATAATATGTAATCTTAAAATTCACTATAGATGAAATCTTGAATGTTCGAAAAATCAGTTACAAAACAGTAGATTACGATGCTTAAAATAACTGTGTAGAAAAACAAGGTCCACAATAGTAAACGATGTGTGTCAGTTAGTTTCATTTGCAAATTTGTAAAGTTCTTTTTCAACTTCCATCCATCCTTTCACCCCAACGTGCATCACGTCAAATAAAAAGTAATCTTCATACTCTTTATTTCCATAGTTTAACACCGTAGCACCGTGGCTTTTGGCAATACTTTCTATTTTTTTGTAAGTTTCTTCACGCATTTCTCGTGAAACACCTGTGTAATCATTCCATTTACCATTTACAGGAAAGATAATGACTTCAACTTCAATTCCCAATTCCTTAGCAACTGTCAAGAAGAGTTCCATATCTGAATACTCTGGTGACTCTATGTAGCTCAAGTCTTTGTTAGAATCTTTCAACGAAGCATAGCGGTCTCTCAAGTAGGTATTGTAGTAGTTATTATCCACAGCATAATCATTGTTATCTGTTTTCTTTTTAACTTCTTCTACAAACTTCTTCGTCATCTCCTCCCAATCATAATCCGGCGTTTTATCTCCTAGTGCAGGATAGTCTGATTTGGCATGATTTTCATAGAATTTTCGTTTAAGCTTAAAGGAATAAATTGCATTGTCAAGCTCCAATAGTTTTTTATCAATGATTGTTCCTTTTCCTTCTATGAAATAGCTTTTATACTTTTTATAGATATCATTTTGTTGTTTGTTTCCTTTGGTAATTTCAATAATGCGATTAATCAGTTTTTCTTTGGTTTCCTTACTGATTTTCTCGTTATCTAGCATGTGGAAAATATGTTCCTGAGAAGCCTTGTTCAAAAAGGCATCTTGATGAGTCCCATCCTTTTCGAACCATTGAACAGACTCTACGATGGCTACTTTTCGCTTACTCATAGCACCCTCAATCGAACTCAAGGTCGTAGCTTGAATGATATTTTGAGAATAACTGGTTCCTATCTGCATGATATTAAAATCATTGTAGTTAAAGATTTTATTGGGATGATAATCTTCATTTATCGTCGCAACTAACTCTGAGGAACCCATTAGAACTAGTGTATTGGGAGTGATATTATTTGTTAGAATATCTCTACTTTTATACTTTTCATAAGAAGTGCTGTAGCGAATACTATTGTCCTTGACTTTATAATAGTCGTCAATCTTCTTGACATATGTCACATTTAAAAGAGCAAGAGTCGCAATTACTAGCACAAGCGATAGTAAAAATGCTTTTAACTTTATCATCTTGTTTTGTCCAATCTCCTTGTTTTAGCAGATCTCTTTATCTACTTAGAATTGCCATAATTATCTTATAAGGTTCACCTGAAAAGATAAAGAAGCCAATCATAACTAAATTCATGGTCATAAACCAACTTATTAGCTTGTACCAAGTTTTATTTTTATATTTCTTATAAAAAGTGCTTTTCTTTTGATAAATTTCAAATCCAGACATCAAGATTCCATGGTAAAAACCATAAGCGATGTAGCTGACACTAATTCCATGCCAAAATCCCATAACCAACATATTGACCATATAGGCATAGGCTGCATTGTGTAATCTATTCTTAAACCATTTCTTTCTGATAACCTGCATCAAAACTCTTGAAAATACGAAATCTCTCAACCATGTTGACAAGGTGATGTGCCATCTAGTCCAGAAATCCTTGATATCAATACTCAAGAAAGGTTTATTGAAATTCATCGGTGTCTGAATACCCAAAACGTTACTGCTTCCAACAGCCATCAAACTATACCCCGCAAAGTCAAAGAACAGATAGAGAGTATACAGGTACATATATTTGATTGAGTAGACAACTGTACCAGTATTGCTTAGAGAAAGTAGTATCTGGTAAACATAGTTGATAAAACAACCTTGTAGAGAAGGCCTAAAACGATGCGGTAAATACCATCACCTGCTAACTCTAGGTAGTCTTTTCTAGGCATGACTTCATTGATCTCTTTTAGAAATCTTCTGCTACGATCGATTGGACCAGAACTAACTGTAGGGAAAAAGAGTAGAAACTGCAGATAATCTTTTACACTGATTTTTTCTTTGATTAAACCATCCGATATTTCTAGCATGATCTGAATGGTCTTAAAGGACATGTAGGAAATCCCAATAAAAGCCAATAAATGTAGCTGGGTTATTGCAAAGACTTTATTGACCACTAAAGGTAAAATGGATAACATAACTAGAGGTTTTAACCGTTTTGAATCCATTCTTTGTGCTATGAAAACTAGGACATATTGGTAGATGATGAAAGCCAATAGATAAACAACCATGGATTTACTCTTACCATAGATGGCTCCTGCAAATAAAATTGACAGACTTAAAATATAATAATCCTTACGCTTGCCAAAATAGTTTAAAACAAAGCCAATCAGTAAAACCACAAATAATAGAAGGAAAAACTCATTCCCCTCAAAATAATTCATACCAGATGGACTCCTTTTCTCTTTTTCTCATCTCCTGATTTGTCATTTTAGGATTAGTCCCTATCATATTATCAAGGATAATTAACTTTATTCATTATATCATAATTTAAAAACTATATACCTCTATCATCCAATTTCCTAAATAAAAAATCCAAATGACTCCCACCACTGAATTCCAATAACGAGACAAAATTATTTACACAACAAATATAATTCAAGACCTAAAAGATTGATGAATGAACTAGTGAAGTACTCTGTTTTTTAGCTGAAATAATAATTAACACCAGTATATAAACTTAAAAAAATCAAAACGACCAAAATGAAGTGAGGCAGCGCTCCTTATTTTGGTCATTTTTGGTAAGTTATGTTTATTGAGATATAAATATTTGGGTTTTATTATCTTAGAAAAGTGAAAATACGAGAACTGCTAGGGCTGCACCGATAACAGGTCCCACAACTGGAATCCAAGCATAAGACCAGTCTCCATCGCCTTTGTTTGGAATTGGCAAGATACTGTGCATGATACGAGGTCCAAGGTCACGCGCAGGGTTCAAGGCACAACCTGTTGTCCCACCTAGTGATAGACTAATACCGGCAATCAAAGTCCCCACTGCAAAGGTGCCGATACCTGCCTGAAAATCATAAAGCCCCAAAGCAAAGATTGTCAATACCAAAACAAAGGTGCCAAGGATTTCACTGATTAAGTTAGAAACTGTATCCTTGATGGCCGGTCCAGTACTGAAGGTTGCCAGGATATTGCCTGCATTTTCTTCTGCCTCATAATGCGGTTTGAATTGCAACCAAACCAAAATCTGACCCAGCATAGCCCCTGCGAACTGAGCTAGGATGTATGGGAAAACGGAAGCCCAAGAGAGCGTTCCTTTTAAGGCCATCGCAAACGTTACAGCTGGATTTAGGTGGGCTGGGCTGAGCGTGCCAGATACAAAAGCCGCAACGGCTACAGCAATTCCCCAACCCATAGAAGTCACAATCCAACCTGCATTGTTGCTCTTGGTTTTAGGAAGAACCACACCTGCAACAACACCATTTCCTAGAAGAATCAGGATTAAAGTCCCCAAAAATTCTCCAAATAATTCTTTCATCATATCGTTGTCTCCATTTTAAAGAAGGAGAGGGAAGGCAAGGAAGGCTTGTCTCCCTCTCTTCTAGTTTTTCTTAATTTTTCAATGCCGCTAGATCGTTGTTAGCAAGGGCTGCTTCAACATCCGCACGGTAAGCTGCTTTTTCTTCATCAGACCAGTCATAGAATCGTCCCATTTCATCCAGAACTGGCTCCACAATGCTATCCAAACTATCACGCATAAAGAGCATGTGGTTGGTACGGCGAAGGAGAAAGTCAACTGGGCTCAGAGCCAACTCATTGCGCATTGCATAGTGAAGGGACAAGGTATCTGCCAAGCTGAGTCCGGGCGCTTGTTCCAAGCTGTGAGCAAGAGCAAAGACTTTCGGTGCATTTGAACCGTAGAGATTTGCTAGGTAATGAGCTTCCTTGCTATCCAAGCCACGTGACACTCCAAGTTGAGCAAAGGCTTCAATTTCTGAGTCCACATTTGCTGGGTTCAATTCTCCACCTGAAACAGGATAAGTCTTCGAGTTGATGAGTTTAAAGCTGCGGTCAAATTCTGCTTTGAGAATGTCAACCACGCGCTCCATAGCCCCTTCAGCCATCTTACGGTAGTCTGTGATTTTACCACCAGCAAGGGTCAACAGGCCATTGTCATCACGATCCAAGCTCGAACCACGAGAAACTGCAGATGGATCCAAATGTTTCTCAGAAGTACTGCTTTCAAGCTTGCTGACAGCAGACTCAACATCTTCACGCGTTTTTTCTTTAGAAAGATAAGATTCAACAGTCGCAATCAAGTTGTTAAAGCTTTCATCGCTGATGGTTCCGTTATTTCCTCCATTGTAGTCAGAAGCGCTATTGCCTGCGATCAATGGACGAAGACCTGCCCAGCTACTTTCGATATCATCAATGGTAATGTTTGCTTCTGGGAAGCGGTTGTTGACAATGCCAAGTAGATAATCTACATCTTCCTGAGTCACTTTTGGATGTTCCAAATCGCCTGTGTAGTCTGTATCGGTTGTACCAAAGTAAGTCTTGTTTTCACGTGGGAGAACAAAGACCATACGACCGTCACCCAAACTAGTGTCAAAGTAAACTGGCTGTGAAACCTTGATCTTGCTTGAGTCCACTACCAAGTGAACTCCCTTAGTTGGACGCATTTGTGAGAATTGTGTTCCCTTATTAGACAAATTACGCACCTTGTCGCTCCAAGGACCTGTTGTGTTAATCACCAGACGCGCCTTGATTTCAAAGACTTGGTCTGTCAAAAGATCACGAGCTACAACACCTGTAATTTTGCCACTTTCGTCAAAGAGGAAGCCTTCTGCTTTAACGTGGTTGGCAATGAGAGCACCGTCTTGGTTGGCACGTTTGATATTTTCAATCACGAGACGCGCATCGTTGTTACGGAAGTCAAGATAAACTCCACCTCCTACCAAACCTTCTTTCTTCAAGTTTGGCTGGCGTTCCAAGACTTCTTCTTTGCTCAAAACCTTGTTTGCAGCAGGCGTATTGTTAACCCCTGCCAATAGGTCGTACAAGTCCATGGCTACTTTGAGACGGAAAAGGCTAAATGTTGCTCCATCCTCGTCGTAAACTGGCAAGAGCATTGGATCTGGTTTTGGAATATGTGGAGCGACTTGTTGAACCACCGCACGCTCAGAAACTGTATCTGATACCACTTCCACGTCGAATTGTTTGAGATAACGTAGACCTCCGTGGACCAATTTTGTTGAACGGCTAGATGTTCCTTCTGCGAAGTCCTGCATTTCAATCAAACCAGTGTCAAGACCACTGGCTGCTGCCTGCAAAGCTACACCAGCTCCTGTAATCCCGCCACCAATAATCAAGAGATCCAAGGTGCGTTCCTGCATTTTTTTAATTGATAATTCACGTGTTTTCTTTGAAAATTCCATATTTACACACTTTCTATCTGAGTCACTTTATTCTTCCAATATTAGTCATCTACTTCCGCAAAGACTTGAGTTGCTTTCACAGCCTTCTTCCAGCCCTTATAGAGTTGTTCCTTACGAGATTCGTTCATCGATGGTTCGAAAAGTTCTCCTGTCTCGTTCAAGAGTTTCAACTCATCCAAGTCCTTCCAGTAGCCCACTGCCAAACCAGCTAGGAAGGCTGCACCTAGGGCAGTTGTTTCCAAGTTTTTAGCACGGGCAATATCGATTCCCAAAATGTCAGCCTGGAACTGCATGAGGAAGTTGTTCATGGCTGCACCACCATCTACCTTCAAGACTTGGATAGCTGTCTGAGCATCCACTTGCATGGTGTCGATGATGTCACGTACTTGATAAGCGATAGATTGCAAAGTCGCCTTGATAAAGTCTTCTTTAGTTGTTCCACGAGTCAAGCCAAAGACAGATCCTCGAGCGTTTTGGTTCCAGTATGGTGCCCCTAGACCTGTAAAGGCAGGTACGACATAGACTTCGTCATTATTGTGAGAATTAAGAGCATATTTTTCAGACTCTGGTGAGTTTTCCACCATGCGAAGACCGTCACGAAGCCATTGAATGGCACTTCCTGCGATGAAGATAGAACCTTCCAAAGCATAGTAAACCTTGCCGTTAATACCATAACCAATCGTTGTCAAAAGGTTGTTTTCAGACAACTGCATTTCTTCACCAGTGTTCATGATGATGAAGGAACCAGTTCCGTAGGTATTTTTAACCATACCAGGATCAAAAGCCAACTGACCAAAGAGGGCTGCTTGTTGGTCACCTGCCATACCAGAGATTGGCACTTCTCCACCGTAGAAATGGAATGGAGCTGTCTTGCCATAGATTTCAGAGTTAGAACGAACTTCTGGAAGCATAACCTTAGGAATATTGAGGATTTCCAAAATCTCATCATCCCATTTAAGATCCTTGATGTTATAGAGCATGGTACGAGCTGCGTTTGAGTAGTCAGTTACGTGAGCTGCGCCGTCAGTCAATTTCCAAACCAGCCAAGTATCAATGGTACCAAAGAGCAATTCACCCTTTTCAGCTCGCTCTTGAGCGCCTTCTACATGGTCCAAAATCCAGCGAACCTTGGTAGCAGAGAAGTAAGCATCGATGATTAAACCAGTCTTTTCATGGAATTTTTCCACATAACCTTGGCTTTTTAGTTGTTCAGCCAGAGGAGCAGTTTGGCGTGATTGCCAAACGATAGCATTATAGATAGGGAGCCCTGTTTTCTTATCCCAGACGACAGTTGTTTCACGCTGGTTGGTAATCCCGATGGCTTCGATTTGACTTGGTTTCACACCACTTTCGATGAAAGCACCCGCGATAACTGACTGAACAGAGTTCCAAATTTCATTGGCATTGTGCTCTACCCAACCTGCTTGAGGGAAAATCTGAGTGAACTCTTTTTGGCTGGAGCTGACCTTTTCTCCTTTTTTGTTAAAAATGATGGCACGAGAACTGGTAGTTCCTTGGTCAATAGCCATGATGTATTTTTCTTGTGACATGTGCTGTCCTCCTGATAAAATCTTGAGGGGGTTCCTCTTTACAGTAACTAGTATACAAAATAAAGCGCTTTCTTGTCTATCAATTTTTTTAAAATTTTAAAAAAAAGTGAGGAGATTGTGCGAATTTCACAAAAAAGACCTGAAAAATCAGGTCTTTTAGGCAAATAGCATCTGACGGATCGTAGCTAAATCTTCGATGTCCAAATCATTTTTCAAATAGTAGACAGGTGTTTGTTCTTTCTTATGGATAGGGTTATTTGTAACCAGCAAGTCATAATGACGAGTACGGTCATAGGCTTCGATGGTAATGAAGCGATTGTACTCCAAATATCGTTTTAAAAGGGCTGACATTCTCGAAAAAACAAGGAAGCCTGCTGTTAGATCTAGCCCTATTCTCAGATGCTTGCCTATATTTTCTGCCATATACTCCATCAACTGAAGCCATTCCCAAATGATTTTTTTATCCAGATCCGTCCCCTGATGAAAGGCAGGTAGAGCATGAAAAATCTCCTCTGCCGTTCCCCTAAAATCATGTTCCATCAGCAAATAAGGATGGCGATGCTCTATCTGATACTTGTATCGATCTTGCAAGATATAGCCCTTGTAGAGATAAACTTGACCACAAAGCTGACTGAGTTCATAGGTGACATGGTCCTCTGTATAACCGCCCAGTAACTCTTCCTTCTTCATTTCTTGAATCAATTGCGTCAACAAATCTGCCAACTGCCCTCCAAAACCAAGAATATACTCCATAGTATGAAGAGGAAGAATACGATGAGAAAGGAGAAATGAAAAGAATATCATCATCTCCCCATCTTCAGTTCCTAGAGGAATGTGCTGGCCACCAAAAAAAGAAGAAGCCTTGCCAAGTAAACGAAGGTAGAAAATATTGTCAAAATACCCCTGCATTTTTTCTTCTATAACCTGAAATTGACAGGCGTTAACCCGAAGGCGCTGTTGACTGATATGAGTCCAGAGAACCAAGTCTAATTTCTGACCCGAAGACAAGCTGGCACCGCAGATTTCTTCTAGGGTAGCAATATCCTGCTTTCTCTCCGCTTTCTGCATATGACTTTCCCACTCCTGACTGGACCAGACCTTGCGGAAAAGGCAGAAATAAAAGTAACGAATCTGATGCTCTGGACCTCGCCAACGACCATTTTGGATGGATAAGTCAAACTCTGACAAAATATGATTCAAGCTAGACAAATGGCGACCAAACGTGGCCTCGCTAATCATTAATTCTTGAGCCAGTTGATGGGCTAGGAACTGTTGGTGATAGAGAAGGTAAACCAAAATTTGGTACTTAATGGCATTGTCTAGAAATAAGCTCCGAATCTCTCTCCCCTTTGTGGCAGTACCGACAGACAGACGCAGGCTTTCATCATCCAAGTGGATGGTCAGCTCTAACCCTCTTTCTAAAGCATTTTCGTTAATTAGAGAGATATACTTGGTTAAGGTCGCCTTTGAAAAACCTGTTTCTTCCATGGCTTCCTTGACGGTTGTCTGCGAATCTTGTAATAAAAAGGAAAGGACTAAAAATTGACCAGATTCGGCTTTTTCCATCAAATCACCTAAATACATTTGTTACCCCTTTCATTTTCTCCTTCAAGAATAGCATAAATCTTTCAAATGCTGAAATAATCTGTTTCTCATTTTATTTTAAAGCTGATTTCCTCGTCATTATTCCTCAGAAACAGCAAACACACCACTCCCTCTTTGGGCATTTTTATGCTAAAATAGTAGCTATGGATAAAATTATTAAAACTATATCAGAAAGCGGAGCTTTTCGTGCTTTCGTTCTTGACAGCACGGAAACCGTCCGCACTGCTCAAGAAAAACATCAAACTCAAGCCAGTTCAACTGTTGCACTTGGCCGTACCCTTATCGCCAGCCAAATTCTCGCTGCCAACGAAAAAGGAAATACCAAGCTAACCGTCAAGGTTCTTGGAACTAGCTCCCTCGGTGCCATTATCACAGTTGCAGATACCAAGGGTAACGTCAAAGGCTACATTCAAAACCCTGGTGTTGACATCAAAAAGACTGCAACTGGTGAAGTCCTAGTTGGGCCTTTTGTCGGAAATGGTCAATTTCTAGTGATTACAGACTATGGCACTGGAAATCCCTATAATTCTATGACGCCTCTTATCTCTGGAGAAATCGGTGAAGACCTAGCTTTCTATCTTACAGAAAGTCAACAAACGCCTTCAGCAGTTGGCCTCAATGTTCTTTTAGACAAAGACGACAAGGTCGAAGTTGCAGGTGGTTTCTTGCTCCAAGTATTGCCAAATGCCAAAGAGGAAGAAATCGCACGTTTTGAAAAACGAATCCAAGAAATGCCTGCTATCTCTACACTTCTGGAAAGCGATGACCATATTGAAGCCCTTCTCAAAGCAATCTATGGTGACGAGCCCTACAAATGTCTGTCCGAAGAAGAAATTCGTTTCCAATGCGACTGTAGCAAAGAACGCTTTATGGATGCTCTCGCTAGCCTCCCAAGCTCAGATTTACAGGAAATGAAGGATGAAGACCACGGGGCAGAAATCACTTGTCAATTCTGCCAAACAACTTATAACTTTGATGAAAACGACCTGGAGGAACTCATTCGTGACAAATCTTAATACACCTTTTATGATTGGGAACGTCGAGATCCCAAACCGGACGGTCCTTGCACCCATGGCCGGTGTGACCAACTCGGCCTTCCGTACCATTGCAAAAGAACTTGGAGCTGGGCTTGTGGTCATGGAAATGGTCTCTGACAAGGGAATCCAATACAATAACGAAAAGACTCTTCACATGCTTCATATCGATGAAGGCGAAAATCCAGTCTCTATCCAACTTTTTGGTAGTGATGAAGACAGTCTCGCACGCGCAGCAGAATTCATCCAAGAAAACACCAAGACCGATATCGTCGATATCAACATGGGCTGTCCTGTTAACAAAATCGTGAAAAACGAAGCTGGGGCTATGTGGCTCAAGGATCCCGACAAGATCTACTCTATCATTAACAAAGTTCAATCAGTCCTTGATATCCCTCTCACTGTCAAAATGCGTACAGGCTGGTCTGACCCATCCCTAGCAGTTGAGAATGCTCTAGCTGCTGAGGCTGCAGGAGTCTCTGCCCTTGCCATGCACGGACGGACCCGGGAACAAATGTATACTGGACACGCGGACCTTGAGACCCTTCACAAGGTTGCCCAAGCTCTGACAAAGATTCCATTCATCGCTAACGGTGACATCCGCACTGTCCAAGAAGCCAAACAACGTATCGAAGAAGTCGGTGCTGACGCTGTTATGATTGGACGCGCAGCTATGGGGAATCCTTACCTCTTCAATCAAATCAATCATTACTTTGAAACAGGAGAAATCCTGCCTGATCTGACCTTCGAAGACAAGATGAAAATCGCCTACGAGCACTTGAAACGCTTGATTGAACTCAAGGGAGAAAAGGTTGCTGTCCGTGAATTCCGTGGACTGGCTCCTCACTACCTTCGAGGCACATCTGGAGCTGCTAAACTCCGTGGAGCTATTTCACAAGCCAGCACTCTGGCTGAGATTGAAGCCCTCTTGCAATTAGATAAAGCTTAATCTTCTATCTCACAAAAAAGGCAAAGCTCAAAAAGAGCCTTGCCTTTTTATATATTTTCATCTTGCAAATCTAGTTGCTTCACTCTAGCTATATAGTAGGACATAATCAAAAATAAATTGAAGCTGACAATCCAAATAGACCATTCATGGAAAAAATGCATCGATACAGCCAAACTAATTGCCCCCACTACAAAACTCCCTACAACAATCCCATAGTTTAAGGCTTGACGACGATATTCTTGGATGTTTCCTTCTCCCCTAGTTATGCGATACAAAGCGGTCAACATCTTTCGGTAATTTCCAGAAGTCATAAAAATGACATAAGGATGATCTTCAATCAAACTACCCGTAAATGTTAGCATCATCATACCTGTTCCAAAAGCAATAAAAGGAACTTCTAGTAAGGGAAATCTCGAAAAGAAGGGCAGAAGAAGAGTTCCAATAAATAAGGGAAGCAGCATCTTAACCCGCCAATAGGCTGTTTTACGATATTCCTTCACGTGTAAGGAAAAAACAAATCCTAGGGAAAAGAAAATAATGGAGCAGAATCGCAACATGGTATTGATAACATGTGAATCGTGCCAATCTGATATCAGTAGGAGAATATTCCCTGTCTGTGTAGCTACCAAACTATGGTACTGGATATGACAAAATACATCCAAAGAACCACCTATAAAGCCAAGGAGCACTCCCATGAGTCGTGTGTTTTGAGGTAAAATTAATTTATCTGCCATTGATTTACCACTCATTCCTCTTTGATGCATTTATTATACCACTTCTCTTTGAGAAATTAAGTGAAAAACAGTCAGACTACTCTTTGTAGAACTAAGTCTAGACAAGACTTGAGGGTCTTTCTATGGTTGAATCAAGACAACACTAGAAACTGTTCCATCTGCTCCTGTTGTAATTTGGATGATTTTTCCACCACCAATTTTGGCATTATATTTACCATCATCAAGAGTATAGGCATAGCCTCGGATAGAGTAGTTTTCTTTCTTGCCATCAACAGATTCTACTGTAAATTGACCACCTGATGAGACAGTGATAGTCTCGCCATTGGCACCCTTCCAGCTTCCTGCTGCTGCTGAAAAATCACCATCGACCATGGTTAAAACGCCTTTGTAACGTTTATTGTGTTCTGCCTGCTTGTCTTGTAATTTGCGGTCAGTCGTTGGGTCATAAGTTGACTGGCTTGCTTGATTAGATTGACTTTGTGAAGCTTGCTGATTAGAAGATGGTTGAGATGGAGTTTCCTGTTGCTGAGGAGCTTGGGGAGTTGGTGCAGCTTGGTTGGATTCTTGATTCTGAGTTGTAGGACTTGAAGCTTGTTCAGAGGAAGATTTAGCTTTTTCTGAAGTCGTAGTACTTGTTGAAGCTTTAGTTTTACTTTCTTTGTTTGAAGAACTTGCCTTTGAACTTGACGTGGTTTGTGTTGTTTTATTTGCATTGTCGTTTTTAGCTTCTTCTTTTTTATTACCACATGCTCCTAAAAGCAAAGTTGAAGCCAATACGGCTACTGCTAGTAAACGAATTGAATGTTTTGTTTTCATGATGCGCCTCCTGTGTAATCTTTTTGAAATGTTGTGAAATACTTCTGTAACATTATTGTAATATTTGTTTTTAAATCTGTCAACTATTTATCTAAAATTTTTTAGAATTATTTTTTAGTACATTTATTTTCTTACTCCTCCTATATCTTTTATTCGTAAAGAATTTAAAAAAAAACAGGAAAATTTTTCCTACTAAAAATACTATATTTTACAAGTGTAATCGCTTGCATTTTTTTCTTGAAGGGCTATAATAAAATTGAAATAGGATATTGGAGGTGTAGGTTTATGTCAAAGAAATATTACAAATATCTTCCCTGGTTGATTATTGGTGCTTTCTCTTCTTATGGGGTTGCTACTCATTACGCTCAAACAACATTTGATTTGTTCTACCTAACTGCCATTTTCATGATTGTCTACGTGGCTTTATTGTATTTACACGAACATTATTTAAAATATAAATACAAAGATTTATTCATTCGAATCATGAGAAATCCTAATAAAGATAAACATCCTTAAACAAAAAGAGGTCGAGAAAATCCCGACCTCACTTTTTTATGACTAATAAGTCTTTGAAACGATGGCTGAATTGACTTTTGATACAAACTTTATTTTCTCCATTCTCAAGCTCAACCAGTCATCGGACTTGTTAAAACTTCTCAGGACTGAAACTAGGAAACCAAGACTTGAGCTATCGATTTCTGCTCCCAAATTTTTTATTTCAATCGATAGGTTTTTCTTGGTTTCTTTTTAGGCACTCGTTTGACCCCAACTTCTTCTACATACTCACCGTATTTTACGAGAAAGTTATTGCTGACGATTGGTCGTCCTGGGTTGATGAGATTGACTAATTCGGTTCCTTCATAGACAGTGAATTCCTCCTCTAGCAGATAGAGAAAGGTCGGATTCCAGTCAAGACGCCCCTGGATTCGTTTAATAGACTCTTGGATAATGGCATAATGGTCAAAGGCGAAGGCTTGCTCGTCCAGCTCCACTCCCTCTAGGAAGCACTTACCCGTCTGAAAATCAACATCGACAAAAACCACATCCTTGGCATCATCACCAGCTTGAACGAGATCAAGTACGCGGCTAGGTAGATACACCAAGTGGGCGATAGTAACCGTCCATCCCCGCGGATCACGACCTGGAGTAGATACTGTCATCAACTGTTCGATTTTTTCCAAAGGAAGGTCAAGGTTAACCTCCTCTCTCACTTCACGCTGACAAGCATGGGCAGCATCTTCCCCTTTATCCATAAAACCACCGACCAAAGCCAAACAGTTTTGATAAGGATGGGACTTGCGACGAATTAGCAAGAGTTTGATTTTCCCTTCCACAAAGCAATAAGCTACCATATCCACCGTCACGCTCGGTTTTTCATACTGAGGAAGTTCCTGTTTGTAGTACCAGTCTAAAAATTCCTTCTCAGTCGCATGAATCTCAAAATATTCTCTCTCTGTCATTCCAGCCGGGATTATCGTTTCAGCCATCTTATCCCTCCTTGACAGCCTTAGTCCATTGGTACCAACCGACTAGACTATTGAGGGTGTAGACCCAGTACATCCCTTGGATATGGATGTTTTCACCCCACCAGAGGTAAATACTAAAGAGATTGGTTGCAATCCAGAAAATCCATTGCTCACGGTAAAGACGTGTCATCAAGAGCTGACCAACACCATTGGTCGCATCGGTAACACTGTCACGGAAAGGACGAGCACTGCTGATACTTTGGTAGGCTAATCCCATGCCAATCCAGATGATAGCAGTCAAGGCCAAGTACTTGAGCCAATCAATCAGACCGAGTTTCTTAGCTTCAAAGTGAGACTCCTCTGGTCTTCCTTGCTCATTGATCCGATTAGACAACCAAGTATAGAGTCCAATAGGCTGCATGACAAAGAAATAAACTGTTGTCAAAACTTCACCGTAGAAAGTCGCATTCATAGCTAAGACCAAATAGATTGCGGAGTTAATAGCTCCAAAAAGGTAGTTACTAGCTCGACCTTCAGCTACTAAGATAACGCAGACAATCCCTGTCCAAGAGGCCAAGAGACCGATCCAGTCATGACTTTCTGTGTTTTGTGTAAACTCCAGAATAAGAGGAACACTTGATAAAGCAATCAAATAGAGCCACTGGAAAAGACTACGGCCCACAAAGAGGTCTTTCCAAATCAAACGCATAACTCCTGCAAAACCAATTTTACGAGCTTCCGCGTGAACATTTTTAAAGTTTTCAATAAATCGTGTGATTTTTTCAGTTATTTTTTTCATTTTCTTCTCCTAATCTGCTTGGTAAATGGCATCAATAGCTACTTTTGCTGCTTCATAATTTCCTAGATAGTCATCAGCTAGATAAACATGAGGGATATTGCCTAGATATTGCTCCCTCATCATATCCAAATGCTGAGAAAAACTTTGACGGATATGATCTTCTGCCATGGTCATGTCGCGAAAACCATCATTGACATAAGAGCCAATAGGTTGCACAAAGAGGATTAAATCCCACTTTTCCTTGGCTACGATGGAAACAAAGAGATTATCAAAGGTCTCTACGGACAAGTCCTCCTGCTCTTCGCTTTCCATGTAGTAATCGTAGTAGCCCTTGGTTACTAGTGAGTTGGTATCTGCAATGACTAGGCCTCGATTGGCATTGCTATCGATTAACTTGGAAGTTTGATCATATTGGCCCAAAAGAAGGTAATAATAATCTTTGGGGGTAAGCTCATCATCTCGGACATTATTTTTTATCTGATACTCACGAGCATACTCCAGACTGACTGGCGCGTCATAAAAGCGAGCTAAATCCTTGGCTAGAGTTGTTTTACCATTACTAGCACTTCCCATAATCAACACTTTTTTCGTAAACTGACGGCGGAAAGGTTGAGCGATATATTTCCAATATTTGCTTGGATTTTCACGAATCATGCTAGCCGAAATTCCAAATTTTCTTCCCTGTAGAACAGTCTCGAAACCACGTTCTGACAATTCTTGTTGGTATTCGGACTCTCCTACAAAAAAGATGAGCTCCTCACCATTCTGGTCATAGGAAATGGCCTGCAACATCTGATCCAACCACTCCTGCCAGCCCATCGGATAGCGTGGAATATTGGTTTCGTCAAGTTTACAAACAGAGGTCAACTCATCATCTCGAAAAGCTTCACGAATATAGCGAAATCTCTTTTGTAGTGTAAGCCCTACCTGTTCACCACGATCTCCCTTATAACCTGAAACTACCACCCAGACCTGATCACACTGACGCTTTGCTCGCTGAATTAGATCGATATGCCCCTGATGGAGAGGGGCAAAGGTACCAAAAACAACCGCTATACTCTTTTTCATATCTGTTTAACCTTTTTATAAATTTTTATATTTTGTATTATACTCTGTCTTGTTATGTTTGTCAAGACTTTTTTATTATTTTTTATAAAAACGTTGCCACATGATATTAATTTTATAACTTGATATACAAAACTTGAGCAGGAGAATTCTGTTTTGAAATCCTTAAACTAAATGCAAAATCCAAGTCCTTATTTAAGTAACAACTTTTCAAAAAAGAGGCTGAAACAATCTGTTCCAACCTCACTTTTTTAAACAATTTCAAATTTTAATTGGCCAGCTTTGACACCAATTTTAAGTGTCTTACCTTCTTTCAGTTCACCTGTAAGAAGGAGTTCTGCTAGTTTGTCTTCTACTTCTGTTTGCAGAGTTCTGCGCAGTGGGCGAGCTCCCATCTCTGGGTCATATCCCTTCTGAGCTAGAAGCTTAAGGGCAGATGCTTGGAGTTTCAAGTCAATTCCTTTTTCTGCCAGACTTGCAATCAATGGTTTGACCATAATCTTAACCACTTCCTGCATATCTTGACTTGACAAGCTGTGGAAGACCACCTTTTCGTCAATACGGTTGATAAACTCTGGACGATAAGCTTTTTTCAACTCTTCGAACATCCGTTTTTCCATATTTTCTTGGTCAAAACGAATATCCTTAGCTCCAAAACCGACTGTCTTGTCATCACGAAGAGCTGTCGCACCAAGGTTTGACGTCATGATAATAATGGTATTTGAGAAATCAACCTTGCGACCCTTACTGTCTGTTAAGACACCATCATCCAAGACCTGCAAGAGCACATTAAAGATATCTGGGTGGGCCTTTTCTACCTCGTCAAAGAGAAGTACTGAGTACGGTTTGTTACGAACCTTCTCGGTCAACTCTCCGCCCTCTTCGTAGCCTACATAACCTGGAGGAGCTCCATTGAGACGACTAGCTGCGAATTTCTCCATGTATTCACTCATGTCAAAACGAATGAGAGCTGACTCGTCATCAAAGAGAACTTCTGCCAAGGCTTTGGCTAATTCAGTTTTACCAACACCTGTTGGTCCTAGGAACATAAAGGATCCAATTGGACGTTTGTTATTGCGAATCCCCGATTGATTTCTGCGAATGGCACGACTGATGCTTGATACCGCTTGTTCCTGACCGATAACACGTTTATGCAGTTCAGCTTCTAGATTGAGATATTTCTTGGCGTCCGTTTGTGTCAATTTTTGAACTGGAATACCTGACAAGCGACTCAAGGTTGTCAAAATATCAGATTCTTTTACCAGATCTTTATAGACCGGAACTTCCTGCTCTTTTGCAATGAGCTGAGCTGCTTGTTTCCATTTGCCATCCATCAAGGCCTTGTCTGCTGCTGTTAAACCTGACTCTTCTTTTTTAGCGTGTTTCGATTTATTTTGGACAGTTGCTGCCGCTTCATCCAAAAGATCAATCGCTGAGTCTGGCAAGTGACGACTAGTCAAATAGCGATGTGCCATTTTGACAGCTGTTTCGACTGCATCATCTGTAATTTGAACATGGTGGTGTTTCTCATAAGTTGCCTTCAAGCCACGCAAGATAGCCATACTATCAGCCACACTTGGTTCCTCAATCATCACTTTTGCAAAGCGACGAGAAAGGGCTGCATCTTTTTCGATGTGTTTTTGGTATTCTTCCTGAGTGGTTGCCCCAACAGTTCTCAGAGTTCCACGCGCTAGGGCAGGTTTCAGGATATTGGCCGCATCCAAGGTCGAATCAATACCACTTCCTGATCCCATAATGGTATGAAGCTCATCGATAAAGAGGATAACCTTACCGTCTTCCTCGATATCTTTGATAATATTGTTCATACGTTCTTCAAAGTCTCCACGGAAACGAGTTCCTGCAACCACATTCATCAAATCAAGTTCTAGGACTCGCATCTTAGCCATCTCATCAGGCACATTTCCGTTGACAATTCGTTGCGCAAGGCCAAGTGCCAGAGCTGTTTTACCAACACCTGCATCTCCAACTAGAACTGGATTATTTTTTGTTTTTCGACTCAAGATTTGGATCATACGAGAGATTTCTTGGTCACGCCCGATGACTGGTTCCAACTTGCCTGAACGAGCTTGCTCTGTGAGGTCATGAGTGTAATCTTCCAAACCACCACTTGGAGTTTGAGGCATACCCATCATATTGGCCATAGAATTTTGCTTATCTGCTACTGATCTGTGGCGCTGACGCAGAGCCTTCAAATCTTCCTTTGTCCAACCAGCACGCGCTTCAAGACTACGACGAAGCCCAGCAATCTTGACTTGATCTTTCTGATCTTCATAAGAAAATCCTGCTTTTTCCAAAATGCGAGTAGCTAGGGCATTGCCATCATGCAAGATAGCGTAGAGAAGATGCTCTGTTCCCAATGCTTTGGCATGTACCACCGAAGCAACATGTTCCGCCTCCAACATCAAGACGTTCAAACGATAGGAAAATGGGAGCTCCTTGTAATCTTCCTTGTGGTTATAGTTGGCTTCTGTTAATTCTACAGCCACTTCCTCCAAACGATCAATCTCATACGGGAATTCATTTAAAGTTGCTCCAGCAACACTGTAGCTATGATTGGCCATGGCAATCAGCAAATGCCAAGACTCTAGGTAATCTGCACCAAAGCGACTCGCTACCAGAAAGGCGCTATCGATGCATTCTCTCAATGCTTTTGAATATTTCATGTCGTTTTATTTTCCTTTTCTATCTACTTCATGCAACAACTGACGAAGCATATTAGCACGAATATAATTAGCTTCCTCACCTAGAATTCGGTCTGTCCCCATAGCTAATAATAGACTCATCTCTTGGCGGGTCATGAGTTCTTGTTCGACTAAGAGTCTTAAGACATCTTCAAAGATGACTTGGTTCACCTCATCACCCACTGAATACAACAAATCGCGGAGCATATCATGATGGTTAGAGAATTCAATTCGACCAATGCGAATATAGCCTCCACCACCACGTTTACTCTCAACTAGATATCCTCTACTCTCTGTAAAACGAGTCTTAATCACATAGTTGATCTGGCTAGGTACGACTTGAAAGGTATCCGCTAGCTGGCTTCGTTGCAATTCTACGATACCAGATTGTTCTAAAATCGCCTTGATATAGGCTTCAATATGGTCCGATGTATTTTTAAATTTCATAGCTTGCTACCTCCTTCTTAAACTTTGACCATCTTTGACTATACTATCATTTAAGAATCCATAAGTCAAATTTTAAAGGCTAAGTCTTTGGAAATACTGAGTTTTAAAAATAGCTACCGTTAGCAAACTATGCTTTGTTTTCTATTCTACATTTATGTTATAATAAAGAAGTTACAGCTAGCTTTCAAATCCTTTGAAAGTATGTTAATAAGTATCAAATATGTGCAAATACTGATTCACAATAAAAGCTGAGAAAGGTTTCGCTATGAAACAAGAAAATAAAATTTTTGGTATCCTAGCTATTGTTTTAGGAGCTATTGCACTCCTTGGTTCTTGGATTCCTGGTATCAATCAAATTTCATTCTTAATCGCTATCCTTGCACTTATCCTAGGTATTGTTGGCTTATGCTTAAACCGTAAAAATAAAAAAGTATTAGCTATTATTGGTACTGTTCTTTCTGTAGCATCTATTGTTTTTGCTGTGGGTAGTCAAGTTATCTATAATCAAATCCAAAAGAATGCTGCTCAAGATACCGTGTCTACTAATCAAGCCGAAGAAGAATTTACATGGACCAAGGAACAATTCGATGCTCTCAAACAAGGAGATATTCTTCAACGCGGAGCTGGTGGTACAAATTACGATGATGTCATAAAAGAACACGGCCAACCATCTAAAGAAAGCACGACTAAGAAAAAAGACCGTGAAAACAAAGTGATTTCTTATGTATCAACAGGTAATAATATCCAGTCTGTCACTCTTACCTTCGATAAACAAGAGGATGGTTCTTTCTTACTCATCTCTAAAGTTGCAATGGGTTTAGAATAAAGGATTCGTCCACACTATCACATCATAAACTATATAAAAACAAAACTTCGGTATGAATAAATCATTCCGAAGTTTTTAAATTATAGTTCCAAGCCCAACTCCTCTAAAATTTGGCGTTTGTAGGCAA
The DNA here is from genome assembly GCF_040888245.1 of Streptococcus wuxiensis. Classification (NCBI taxonomy): domain Bacteria; kingdom Bacillati; phylum Bacillota; class Bacilli; order Lactobacillales; family Streptococcaceae; genus Streptococcus; species Streptococcus wuxiensis. The sequence continues at coordinate 11,052 of NZ_JBFNFE010000007.1, read as the reverse complement.
TTTTTTGAACTTCCTTGTCTTCGCCTTCAGACCAGTCGAGTTTGATTTCAGAAACAATCTGCCCAGGGCGATTTTTCAAGATATAGATACGGTCACTAAGATTAAGAGCCTCCTCGATACTATGCGTAATGATGAGTGTCGTCAACTCTAGCTGTTTATGAATATCAAGATACCAGGCATGAAGTTCCATCTTAGTCATCTCATCCAAAGCGCTAAAGGCCTCGTCTAGAAGAAAGAGCTTGTGCCCGAAAAGGTAGGTACGGAGTAAAGCAACACGCTGGCGCATCCCACCACTGAGTTCATGAGGGTACTTATCCCTTACAGCCGTCAACTGAAAGGTAGCAAGAATTTCATCTGCTTTGGCAATGGCTTCTGCCTTGTCCACCTTTTGGATCAAGAGGGGCAAAATGATATTGCCAAGAACTGTCTTATGTTCTAGGAGTAAATCCTTTTGGAGCATATAACTCACGCGCCCCTTAGGATTTTCCTCCCCATCAAGAATGATACGTCCAGACTGGACTTCTAAAATCCCTGCAATCAGGTTAAAGAGAGTAGTCTTTCCTACACCACTGGGTCCTAGGATAGAGACCACTTCACCTGAAGTCACTTGTAGGTTAATATCCTCTAAAATCTTTTCATCGTTGTAGGCATAGCTTACGTGTTCTAGTCTAATTTCTGTCATTATTTTACAAATTCGTTGGTAAATCCTTTATCTGTCAAGTCTTCCTTGAGGATTCCATTTTCTTTATCCCATTTGTAGAAGGCATTCCAGCGATCAGCATCAAATTGTCCCCATTTTTCCTTGTCGCTAGCATACTCTTTTGACAAGTATTTTTGAGATTCGATGACAAAGTCACGTTTATCCTTTAACTCAGGTGCATTCTTGATCAAGATATCAGCCGCTTCTTCTGGGTGATCCATCGCGTATTGGTAACCTTTTTTAATAGCTTGGATGACTTTACGAGCTTCTTCTTTGTTGTCTTTTAGATAGTCGTTGTTTGCGATGATAACTGGTGAATAGTAGTCAAATTCTTTAACGTAGTCTTTCAAATACATAAAGTTGGCATCCACACCTTGAGATTTGGCTAGGATTCCGTCCCAACCATAATAAATCCAAGCAGAGTCAAAAACTCCATTGGCAATCGGTGTGATCGAGTTCGAGTCGTTGTTTGGTACTTTTTCAACCTTCTCAAAGTCTCCACCTTGAGATTCTACCAAGGTTTTCAACATAGCAAGCTCAGTTGGGTCATTCCAGGTTCCGTATTTCTTACCAACCAAGTCTTTAGGACTATTGATATTGTCAGACTTACGAGAGATAATCCCTGATGTATTGTGTTCTACAATCGCTGCAACGGCAGTAATACCTGCTCCTTTTTCCAATTTCTTAGCCATGTAGTCTTGGAAATAGATAGCAAATGGCGCCTTACCATTGATCACCAAGTCAGATGAACTTTCTTCTGGTGGCAATTTCAAATCAACATCCACTCCAGCTTCTTTGAAATAACCTTTTTCTTTGGCTACATAAAGCCCTGTATGGTTGGTATTGGGTGTCCAGTCTAGGATAAAGTCAATTTTTTTTAGTTCTGCTTCTTTGTTATCCTTAGAAGCAGTTCCTTGGCCACAAGCCACAAGCACGACAGCTAGAAGAGCTGTTACAATCGTTAAAAACACTTTCCATGTTTTCTTCATTTTTATTTCCTCTTTTCTTTTTCCAAAACGCTCTATTTTAAGTACGTTTCCATTTAATCACATATTTTTCACTGATATCGACTAGCTTCATCCCCAGAAGACTGATCAGCGATACCAGAATAATAATCGCAAACATGGTATCATACTGAAACAGTTTTTTGGACTGAATCATGTAGACACCAAGTCCTTCAAAGCCTCCCAACCACTCAGATACCACTGTTGTGATGAAAGCATAGGAGACACTGACCCTCAGACCTGCATAAAAGTAAGGCAGGCTGACAGGGATTTTAAAATGCCACAGGATTTGCCAAGGATTGGCTCGCATCAGACTAAACAAGGTCAGCATATCCTTGTCACAATGCCTAAATCCATCTAGAATACTGACGATAATAGGGAAGGTTGTCGTCAAGATAATCAAGACAATCTTGGGCAAGATTCCATAACCCAACCATAAAACTAGGATAGGGGCTATGGCAATGGTCGGTATGGTCTGGACAACTACCATCATGGGGTAAATCAAGTCATTGAGCCATCCCAAACTATCCATAAGTACGGCCATAACACAGGCTATCAAGACACCCAAGACCAAACCTAGCAAAGCTACTCTCAAGGTTGCCCAGCTATGGTACCAGAGAAATTCTCTGTCACGAACAAAAGACTGGAGAATCTCAAGTGGTGTCGGCAGGATAAACTTTGGTAAGAGTTTTAAGAATCCCGCCACCTGCCAAAGAGATAAGACACCCAAAAATCCTAGCAGACTAATATGCCGTCTCATTATACTTTTCAAGTTTCTCATCGATGCTTAAAATCTCTCCTATATTTATTTTCACATTGGCAAAAACATTGTCTGCTCCTTGGCCCGCCACTTCTAACGCTTCTTTGAGAATGCGCATAAGCCCATCAAACTCCCCCTCCAAGACCGTTTCAAATGGTGTCACCACCATGGTCACTCCTTGAGTTTGCAGATAAGCAATGACCTTATCAATTACAGCTATGCGGTCAATCCCTTGTGACAGGGGCAGGACTTGTAAAGCAATGCTTGCTTTCATTCAAACCTCCTTCTAAGTTACAGTTTTTCTTTGTAAAAAAAGAAAAATCTCTTCCATATATGAAAGAGGTGCAAAATTAGGCCAAGTATCGTTCCCTACGCTGGCATTACCCAGATCAGGTGCGGTCGAAGTTTAACACTTCCTCTCAGACTGTACACAGACTCCCATATATTATATGGACATATGATAACGCAAAAAAAATAAGATGTCAAGGAAACTGCTTACAGAAAAGAGAGTGGGACAGAAATCGGTAATTCGTTAGAATTCGATTTCGTCATCCCACCTCCGCACAGTTGAGGAGGGCTGTAAAAGCTGATGAAATCAGCGTAGTACAGCCCACTCAACCACTGCGTCTTGCTCGACAATCCAAAGAAAATTGAGAGGCTAGGACTTTTGTCCCAACCTCTCCTCTAATCATCTATTCTCAGTTAATTCTTTCAATTAAAGCATAGGTGCAAATAACTGTGTTACTTCTTTAATCATCATTTGATACCATGTAGGGTTTATGGTATCCGAGAAGATTTCTTGAGATTGTTCAAAAATTCCTTCAAAATCTTTGCGAATATCTGCTATTGACTCTGTTTTGTAGAGTAGTACTGCATTTTCATAGTGATGAACCAAGCTACGATAATCCAAGTTAATAGTGCCGACAGCCGCAAATCGATCATCAACAATCATTTGCTTACTATGGATAAAACCAGGTGTGTATTCAAAAATGCGAACACCCGCAGATAAAAGATCTGGATAAGCTCCCCGTGTTACAAGTTGAATGAGTTTTTTATCCGGTATATGGGGCGTGACTATTCTAACGTCTACGCCTCGCATAGCCGCATTTTTTATATCCTCTGTCAAATCATAATCGATAATGAGATAAGGCGTTGTGATATAGACAAAATCTTCTGCTTGGTTAATCAAATTTTGATAAACGATCTTCCCTACCTTAGTTTTATAGATTGGCTTAGGTCCACTGCCGTAAGGGATACAAAGACCGCTACCAAATCGTGTCTGATTTTCCAAATGATACTGATCAAAGTCACTTATTTCCCCACGGTTGATGTACCAGTTCATGAGAAATAGTCTGGTAAATGCTTGAGTCGCCGGACCATCGATCCGAATCCCACTATCTTTCCAGTGTCCAAAACGTTCAATACGATTGATGTATTCATCTGCAAGGTTGATTCCTCCAGTATAGGAAATTTGTCCATCAATCACTAATATTTTCCGGTGGTCACGGTTATTATAGGCCACTGTCATACGAGGAATCACCTTATTAAATTTATGAGCATCAATTCCTTTAGAACGCAAATGAAGAGTATAATCCCCAGGCAAAGTCACCATACAACCGATGTCGTCATAGAGCATCTTGACTTCGACTCCCTGAGCTGCCTTTTCTTCCAGAACTTCGAGTATGCTATCCCACATCAAACCTTCGTCGACAATATAGTATTCTAGAAAAATAAACTTTTCTGCTCTTTTAAGATCCTCCAGCATCTGTTGCCACATTTCCTCACCGCTTGCGAAAAATTGTGAATCTGTCTGGTCATAGACTTCTGCATTACTATCCATATGTAGCAAGGCATTGATAATTCCGTAAGCTGATTTGTCTGTCTCCTGTAGTTGCAAATGGAGTTGGCGCCCATTATTCTCATGAAATGCAATAGAATTCAATTCCTGGAGTTGTTTCAGTTCTTTTTTTGATAGTCTTCTCTCACCAAACATGAGATAAAGCAATGGACCAAACACCGGTACAAAGGTCACAATCAACCAAGTCACTTTGCTTTCAGGTGACATCGAACGATTGACAATCGCTCTAACGGTTGCTACGCTAATCAAAAATACAAGAGTCACCCAAATAATCGGAGCAATCTGGATCATGTAAAGAATAATTCCGAAAACAAGAACTAATTCTATCAGGATAATCGCAATACTAAAGCCATACTTGGACATTAATAAGCGAAATTTTCTTATTCCCATATCTCCCTCTCAATTTCTAAGTATACTCCCTAATATACTGTCTGAAAACGCTTGTTACCTTCTAGTATACTTAGTTTCATAAAAGTTATCAAGCTTTTTCTGTATAGGCCGATAGTTCTACGTTTAAAATTAATTTAAAAAGCAGGCCACTTATAGGTGCCTGCTATTATTTTACAATTTCAAAGCCAACATATTAACCGTCATACCAGCTGCAGTTCCCATTAAGAAGATGGTATCACCTTCTTTTACATAGCCATGATCGAGTGCATAAGCCAAACCAAAAGGTACAGCAACGGAGACCATATTTCCATAATCCGTAACAAGGTTAAGGTACTTGTCTTCGTCTACACCCAGTTTTCCCATGACCAAAGGAAGAGCGCGACTAGCTTGGTGGGGAATAATATAGTCTACAGCATCTTTAGAAATGCCTGATTTCTCTTGGAATTCTTGGAACATTTCTGGAATGACACGAGCAGAAAGCAAGAGAATTTTCTTGCCTTTCATATCAAACATAAAATTTGTCTTAGTCTCTTCAGAGTACTCTTTTGGCTGATAAGAAGTCAAGCCTCCACGAATCTCTGTATCGTGAGCTCCCTCTGACCAAGTACGTTGAAGGCTTGCTATCACTCCCTTATCCTTATCACTTGATTGGAAAATAAAGGCAGCCGCTCCATCACTAAAGAGTTCATAACTTTCTTTTTGCTTTGGATTAAGGCCCAAGCTACCAACTTCACTGGATACAATCAAAACACGACGGTATTCCCCAGCTTCAATCAAATGTGACATAGTTGATAAAGCAGAGATAAAACTTGTACAAGTCGTATTGATATCCATAGCTGGGATAGAGAGCCCTTTTGCCACACGTTCATGAATCAAAGCTGCCGTACAAGGAATCGGCTGAACACCAACCGCACTAGCTGATACCAGGCAATCAATGTCTTTCATACTCAAATTTGCATTTTCAAGTGCAGCTTGGATAGCTGCTTCTGCCAAATCTAGTTGCGTTTCTTCATTTTCAACCACACGATGACGGGTCTGGTCTTTAAATTGCACTGTATTTTTTGGAAGGCAGACTCCATAACCTGCAATTTCTACATGTCTTTTTACTTCTGTCATAATCTTTTGTCCTTTCATAAACGTTGGATACGTTTGAGCTTACGACTTGTATCCCAGTGATAATCTGAAAATTGTATTTCAGGTTCTTTAAACTCTTTTTGTTGCGCCAAAAGTAGAAACTGCTCTGTAATCGCTGTTTCTACTTGCTCATCTCTTCGACTTAGACAAACTTCCACTAGCTTCTCAGAGTGTTGCTTGACTTGGTAATCTCCAACATTCTCCACAAAGAGAATGCAACGTCTGATAAAGTCAGGATAAATCCTTACCTGACCTCCATCTTGTCTATCAAAATAGAAGATATCATCAGAACGCCCTTCGACCTTGTCAATCCTTGTGTAATGAGAACCACATGGACAAGGTTCAGGATTCTCAACCAAGATATCGTTGAGCTGGTAGCGATAAACAGGCTGACTGCTCCGCTTAAAATCAGTAATGACTGGATAAAAACGTCGGTCATCCAAGTAGTGTTTTTCCACAAAAATGATGTCTTCATTGAGATGAAGATTCCCAACAGAGCAAGTACAAGCTAAGAAACCTTCCGTTGCTTGATATACTTGGTCAATAATCGGCAACTCAAAAGCGCTCAGAATTCGCTCTTTATCACTATCTTCCAAGATTTCAGCCACCGAAACGATTTTTTGTGGGTGTATGACTAACTCCCCATCTTTTAGGCGCTTGCTCAATTCAATCAACATAGAAGCAGGCGCTACCACAATGGTCGGTTGATAATTGTTGAGACGCTCGATATGCTCATCTGTATTCTTGAAAATATCAAAGTACTCTAAACGAATAAGTGACGTATTGATGGTCTGATAGAGTTCATTATCCGCTCTGAGGAAAAAGGCTATGCGGTGCCCAAAAAGTTGGCCCTTGGGCAACATCTTTGCCAAGATAGCTGCTGCCCACATACTTCTCTCTTTTTCAGTTGTGATAAAGAGTCCCCGGTGTCCAGATGTTCCAGAAGACAACCCAACAGCTATTTCTCCCTTAAGCTCTGTAAAATTCCTGGTCTTTTCACTTTCGATAGCCAAAGCCAAGGCCTCGTCTCGATCCACTCCTTGGGTGTTGAGCTCATTGAAATGCGTCATCATGAACGCTTTATCCATATGATCAAAGTCGTTAGGTACACCATTTTTAAAATAAGGTGATTCACGTTTGAGAAAATCCATATAGGCAGCCAGTTGCTTTTTCTGATAGTTTTCTAATGCTTCTCGAGATCTAAAGTTATGAAGCCAGCGAGTTTGGATAAAAGTTTTAAGAAAGGTTATTTTTTTCATACAAAATCCGCTCAATCCTTTCTACAGGGTCATGGCTAACTAGCACTTCTATTCCATCCTTTAAAAGCTCTTCCAAGAGCTCCGTTCCTTTGATATAGGCTTCCTTGTTGTCCTGCACCAAGGAAGGAATCAGATGCATCTGTTTCGTATAGGGTAAAAGGTCTATTCCCCAACAAAGATCTGCTGCGATAAAGAGATGATAATCTGGAATAAAGAGACAAGCTTGCCCCTTAGCATGCCCATCTATCGAAGCTACAAGGATACTTCCGTCTCCAAAAAGATCGATGGTAGGGCGATACTTAAAGTTAGCATTTTGCTGATTTGCCTTGATGACTGTCAATCTTTCCTCGAAGTCACTCGGCAAAAATTCTTTAAAAATTAAATCCTTTAGTTTTGGTTTCTTGTAAACATCATAGACTTCCTGGGTCAGGATAAAGTTTGCATGAGGAAAGAAACTAGCCCCTCCCAGATGATCTGGATGTAAATGAGAAAGCAAGACATAGTTAATGTCTTCTGGCTTAATTCCTTTAGCTTCTAGCAAATGTAAAATCTGATCCTTTTCCGTCATTTGAACTGGCGTTCCGAGACGATAAAAGCCATAACGAAGTTTCCTCTTAATATCATAGTGATAGCCAGTATCATAAAGCAGATACCCCTTTTCCCTATGCTTGATCAAAAAGACACCTGCTGGAAAAGTCATCTTTCTATTCTTGACACCCTTAAAGAGCAAGCCGGCATAACTAGTACAATACCCTGCTGGGAAATACTCAATGCTTTCGATAATCTTGGACATATTGCTCAATCCCTTCTGAAATACTTATTTTCGGATGATAACCCAGCTCCTTCTCAGCCTTACTAATATCAAGAGTCTGACTATAACGAAGCAGGTAATAGGTATAGCGTGTCAGGGCTGGCTCCCCTTTAAGATTCAGAGTCTTATAAAGAAATTCTAAACTACTGGCAATTCCCGATAATAGAGATGCAGAAATTTTTCTATATTTGATTGGATAACCCAAACCTGTCAAGCTTTCCTCTAGCAAATCCCTAAAAGCTCTTGGCTCGCCATTAGTGATGTTATAGATATCACCCTTTGCTTCTGGAGCTTCCAAAGCTAAACGAATTGCTAAAGCTACATTTTCCACACAAGTCATATCCATGAGCTGACGCCCATCTCCAATCAAAGGAATTCCTATTTTTTGACTAAGATTGATCACCCGTGGCAAAATACTGGTATCCCCAATCCCAAAAAGTCCACGAGGTCTCAAAATAATACTAGGAACATCTGGATAATCTTTAAAGAGTTTCTCCGAAGCTAATTTACTACGGATATAGTTATTGAGATTGTTTTCCTCTGGAGCATCACTTTCTTTGATAGCCAATTGATCCTTAGGAGCAGCATAAATACTTGGCGAGGATACGTAGGCTAAGCGCTGAATCCCAGCTTGACGACAAGCTTCGAGAACCGTTTTAGTCCCTAAAACATTGGCCTGATAAAAATCTTCCCACGGGCCCCAAACTGTTGACAGGGCTCCCGCATGAACGACCAGATCCATCCCCTTACAAGCTTCTCCCACATCCTCAGCTTTGGTTAGGTCCCCTTGAAAAAAACTGACCGAAGAATTCTCTAAGGAGTGACCAATTTTTCTATTTCTACCAAAAGCTCGGACCCGATAACCATGCTCGACTAATTCTTCTACAACATATTTACCCAAGAAACCTGTCGCTCCAGTTACTAAAACTGTTTTCATTTTTCTTTCTCCTTATCCGCTAGAAGATGCTGAATTTCACTCTCCAAAATTTCCGTTGGATGATAAGACTGCGCAACCTGGCGCAAAGTCTCTAATTCTGGCCAATTTTCTTTAGCTAACAGTTCCTCAAAGGCTTGTCCAATGGCCTTGCCATTATCTCTCTTAGCTTTGAAAGCAATACCGGCCTCAACCCCACGAACGGCATAATCAAATTGATCATAATCATGAGGTAATATCAAAGCTGGTTTACCATAAATAATGCATTGATAAAAAATCCCAGCTCCACCATGATGAATGACATAATCCATCTGAGGTATATACTCCTTATAAGGAAGATAAGAAACAACGGACAAATTCTCCATGAGATTCTCACATTGAAAAGCTTCTCCACCAACACCGCGAGTCACAAAAAAGTGACAATCCGGATGAGCTTTCGCAAGTTGCTTAGCTTGATAGATAAGGTTCTCTTTAGCCCAAGCTAGCTGTGTCCCACAAGTTACCAAAACTTTCTTTCGCTCTATAAAAGGAGTTAAATCTAAAGGATAATCCTCTCGAGCCTCAACTGAAGCCCCTGATGGGCCCACCCAACGAAAATGCTCTGGAAATCCCTTTTTAAGTTCTAATTCTTTCATGCCAATGGCAAGAATGGAATAAGGAGAATAAATTGTCTCATGACCGAGTTGGTTATATAATTTAAATTTATATCTCTTTAAGCGATCACGGAATGAAAAAAATACAATACGTTTCACTATACGAGTTGCTTTTCTCCCCAGAAATTGTATTGTAGCCTGCCAAGAATTCTTTGGACTACCCATGCCACCAATTAAACACGGAGGACCATCAGTAGTTTCTAAAACAAATTGTGTAGCCATGGTAGTTATCCAAGGGATTCCAAGTTGATTAGCCACCAAACCACCAGACAACGTAATAAAATCAGCAATAACAATATCTGGCCTATTTTTTCTCCATTCTTCTAATAATTGATCTGAAACTAAATTAATTAAGTCAATACTAGCAGAGAGTTGATGATAGGCTGATAAAACTCCTAGTTGCTGAACATTATTTGCTGCACGTTCGAAATCCTCAATGTGATCTTCTAATATAGGAACAACAGTGAAACCTGCGGCCTCAGCCACTTCTTTTTTTTGAGGACCAGTGAATAAACGAATCTCATACTGAGGATTATGAAGTAAAGGAACTAATAAATTCATTGTTGGATATAAATGTCCACTTAAAGGGACAACTACAACATCAATTTTGATTCTTTTCATATGTCTAGAATACCAAAAATAAAAAAAAAGAACTATCATTAGGATAATTCTTCACCTGAATATTAGTTTTTGAAACGAAAACGCAATAAACTTTAAAGTAAATGTAATGTAAATTTACAGATAAATGATGATCTAAGAGAATAATCACTTTTTTTAAAAAATAAAAAAGGCATCTGCCTCAATCAAAGTATTGACCTATCGGGAAGACAGGATTCGAACCTGCGACACCTTGGTCCCAAACCAAGTACTCTACCAAGCTGAGCTACTTCCCGAGTTAAATGTTTAATGCACCCTAGAGGAGTCGAACCTCTAACCGCCTGATTCGTAGTCAGGTACTCTATCCAGTTGAGCTAAGGGTGCTCTTCAATATATGCCGAGGACCGGAATCGAACCGGTACGATCGTTACCAATCGCAGGATTTTAAGTCCTGTGCGTCTGCCAGTTCCGCCACCCCGGCCTCTATAAGCGAACGACGGGATTCGAACCCGCGACCCCCACCTTGGCAAGGTGGTGTTCTACCACTGAACTACGTTCGCATCGACTCTGGTTTATATTAAAAAAAATGCCGGCTACATGACTTGAACACGCGACCCTCTGATTACAAATCAGATGCTCTACCAACTGAGCTAAGCCGGCTGATTTCTATTATGCGGGTTAAGGGACTTGAACCCCCACGCCGTTAAGCGCCAGATCCTAAATCTGGTGCGTCTGCCAATTCCGCCAAACCCGCAAATATGACCCGTACTGGGCTCGAACCAGTGACCCATTGATTAAAAGTCAATTGCTCTACCAACTGAGCTAACGAGTCAAATAACTTTCGTTATTACGGTCCCGACGGGAATCGAACCCGCGATCTTCGCCGTGACAGGGCGACGTGATAACCGCTACACTACGGGACCTATGGGAGTTAACGGGATCGAACCGCTGA
>NZ_JBFNFE010000006.1:0-120389 GCF_040888245.1 Streptococcus wuxiensis | reverse complement strand
TCGGTGGTTCGAGTCCACTCGTGCCCATTAATAGGAGAATTACTCAAGAGGCTGAAGAGGACGGTTTGCTAAATCGTTAGGTCGGGTAACTGGCGCAAGGGTTCGAATCCCTTATTCTCCGTAATTAAAGAGCTTTATAGCTCTTTTTTTATTGCCTTAGTCTTATATTATTCTTTTTATAACTCTTAAACATTTGATATAATGTAAGTGAAATCACTACAATAATTAGATAATGATAAAGGAGTTTGTTATGGAAGAAAAGGGTATTTTAGGAGTCTTGCTAGTTCTATTCATGAGTCTTTTTATGTTTGGCTGTAGTAATCATAGCTCTGAAAATTCTAATCAGGGACTTAGTTTATCAACAACTGTTAGTCAATCAAATATTAATGAACAAACTTCCGTAGAATCTAAGAAAAATTTTAAAGAATTCTACAAGCCAGTTTTTGATAATTATCAAAAAATACTTTCTACACCGAAGGATGTAAATGCAATCTCTGATCTCTATAAGAGTTTACAAGGCACTGAACGCCCTATCAATAGTTGGTCTCTTGAAAATGCGGTTTTTCAATCAGATAAGATGAGTTATGCTTATGCGGATCTTAATCAAGATGGTGTAGAGGAATTATTAATAGGCGTTGAGCAATCTAATGGTGATTATTTTATTTCGGGTCTTTATTATCTTGTAAATGAGAAACCGATACTTTTAGCAGAAGGTTTTGTAGCCGGCCATGGTGGTGCTAGAAATTCTATGAATATCTATAAGGGTGGTGATATCCTGGAATTAAGTTGGTCCTCTGGTACAGGAGAAGGTAGAGGAGTACTCTATCATCTGAATTTAAACCAGCAAGTTGCAAGTAAACTACAAGAACAGGATATTCGAGTTCCTGGGAATAAAAGTTTGCACTCTGACTTTGGTAAGACAGAAGCCGAATTAATGAACTTCAAGCAACTAGATTGGCAGAAATTTGAAAGCTCTACTAGCAGCAAGACTATTTCGAGTGAAGAACAAATAGCTCCTTGGAATGCTAGCAAGTCTGCTAAATTAGAAGCCTTCATAAAAGGGTGGGGAGAAAGACTAGGACAACCCAATTACCAAAAGGGAATCTCAGGAGGAGATGTGGGGGCTGACCACCTCTATACACTTAGGGATGATGGACCAAGTGAGAAAATGAATGCTGAGTATACGGAGACAGGTCTAGGAAATGCCCAGTACCGAATTGTAGAGCGTTATAGTAATTGGGATAAATACCCAGATGTTCATAGTTACTTCTTTGCGATAACTAACACAGGAGAAACGATTGTTTTTCATTCACCAACGACAAATGGTGGAATCATGTACTTAAAACCGACAGAAAATACAGAAATCCAAGCGGAGTTTAAACGTTTGGTGGAAGAAGAATAATCAATCATAATGGAGAGTTTGGCCTTAGCCAAACTCTTTTTCTTATATATGATTTCAAATCAAAATCGTTGACAGATGTAATATCTAGTATTACAATGTTATAATAATGATTAAACTCTTATAAAAAGTGAGATAAGGATCTTAGCTTTTAAGGAGATGGTGAGGAAGAATATGATTGAATATAAAAATGTGGTCCTGCGTTACACGGATAAGGACATTTTAAAAGATGTCAATCTCCGTATTGAAGATGGAGAATTTATGGTCTTGGTAGGTCCTTCAGGATCTGGAAAAACCACCATGCTCAAGATGATCAATCGTCTTTTGGAGCCGACTGATGGCAATATCTACATGGATGGAAAACGGATCAAGGACTATGATGAACGAGAATTACGTCTTTCTACTGGTTATGTTTTGCAGGCCATTGCTCTCTTTCCAAATTTAACGGTGGCGGAAAATATAGCATTGATTCCTGAGATGAAGGGCTGGAGCAAGGAACAAATAGCCTCTAAAACAGAAGAACTCTTGGATAAGGTCGGTCTCCCTGCTGTAGATTATGCTCATCGTTTACCGAGCGAGTTATCGGGTGGGGAGCAACAACGGATTGGGATTGTGCGGGCCATCATTGCAGAACCAAAAATCTTACTGATGGATGAGCCTTTCTCTGCTCTCGATGCAATTTCTCGCAAGCAGTTGCAGGCTCTGACTAAAAAATTGCACAAAGAGTTTGGTATGACCACTATCTTCGTTACTCATGATACAGACGAAGCCTTGAAATTAGGCGATAGAATTGCAGTATTGAAGGATGGGGAAATTCGCCAGGTCGCTGACCCTGAAACAATTTTACAAGCACCTGCGACAGACTTTGTAGCAAACTTGTTTGGAGGTGGCCTTCATGTCTAATTTCATTTCAACCTTTCAGGAGCGATTTAGTGAATGGGTAACAGCTCTGGGACAACACTTACAATTATCTCTTTTGACCTTATTGGTCGCTATTTTTCTGACCATCCCACTTGCGGTTTATCTAAATAGTCACAAAAAAGCAGCGACCTGGGTGCTACAAGTTGCGGGTATCTTCCAGACCATTCCTTCAATGGCTTTGTTGGGGCTCTTTATTCCTTTGATGGGGATTGGAACCTTACCAGCACTCACAGCCCTTGTCATTTACGCTATTTTCCCGATTTTAGAAAATACAATCACAGCCCTGAATGGCATTGATCCTAGTCTTGAGGAGGCAGGAATTGCTTTTGGAATGACCAAGTGGGAGCGACTCAAGAAGTTTGAAATTCCACTTGCTATGCCTGTCATTGTATCGGGGGTTCGAACAGCGACCGTTATGATTATTGGGACAGCGACTCTAGCAGCTCTTGTGGGAGCTGGTGGATTGGGCTCCTTTATCCTTTTGGGAATTGACCGTCGGAATGCTAGTCTCATTTTAATCGGAGCAATCTCATCAGCCATCTTGGCCATTCTCTTTAATGTCATTCTCAAATGGTTGGAAAAGGCAAAGTTGCGTACGATTGTTTCGACCTTTGCTGTCATGGTCCTTGGTTTGGGAGTTAGTTATGTTCCAAGCATCATTCCACATAATGAGAAAGAAAATCTGGTTATAGCTGGGAAGTTAGGACCTGAACCTGAGATTCTCATGAATATGTATAAACTTCTCATCGAAGAAAATACGGATATGACGGTGACGGTTAAACCCAATTTTGGGAAGACAGACTTTCTTTACCAAGCGCTGAAAAAAGGGGACATTGATATCTATCCAGAATTTTCTGGAACAGTGACAGAGAGTCTCCTCCAATCATCTCCAAAAATTGGGCATGACCCGGAAAAGGTTTACGAGGTGGCTCGTGACGGCATTGCCAAACAGGATCAACTAGCCTTCCTTAAACCCATGGCTTATCAAAATACTTATGCTATAGCAGTTCCTAAAAAAATTGCGCAAGAATATGGGCTTAAGACGATTTCAGACTTGAAAAAAGTGGAAGGACAACTCAAGGCAGGATTCACTCTGGAGTTTAATGACCGTGAGGATGGAAACAAGGGCTTGCAGTCTGTTTATGGATTGAATCTCAATGTGGCAACCATGGAGCCAGCTCTTCGCTACCAAGCTATCCAATCAGGAGATATTCAAATTACAGATGCTTACTCAACAGATGCTGAAATTGCTCGCTATGATTTAGTGGTTTTGGAGGATGATAAACAACTCTTCCCTCCATACCAGGGCGCTCCACTCATGAAAGCTAAATTACTCGAAAAACATCCTGAGTTGGAAGCAGTCCTCAATAAATTAGCTGGTAAAATCACTGAGAGCCAGATGAGTCAGATGAACTATCAGGTTGGTGTGGAAGGCCAATCAGCTGAAGAAGTGGCGCATGAGTTTCTCCTTCAAGAAGGAATACTTCAAAAATAAATATAGAAATTACTTTATACTAACAAAAAAACCATCTTGCTTAAGACAAGATAGGTTTTTTGTATTAGATTAAAAGTAGTATAAGTGTTAACAAGACAGCTAATGAAATCCTTATGATGTGATGAGACTTTTTAAAGTTGCCTTTCTGTTTGTCATTCCAATAGGCTCCGTAGCAGATGAGGACAACTCCGATTATCCAAATTAATAGAGAAATGACAGGTATAAAACTCTCAAACATAATAGGCATATAGAAATGAAGGAAAAGAGAAAGCATCGTGAAGATACTACCAATGAGGATACATTTGATTCCTTTGTTAAAATTTTTTTGTGCAATAGCCAAACCTGCCACTATCAGGTGGTAAAGGGAGAAGGGGAGAGTTAGTATAAGAATGATGAGTGCAAGAAAGATAAAGGTGTACATAGGATTCTTCCTTTCATTTAGTATTTGAATCTATAGTTTTTTAGAGTTCATTTCCATGACGTCTAAGTAAAATCTCACTACTTGGTCTTCCTTATAAGATTTCCCTTTTTTGAGCCACCAGGTTAGTGTTTCGATAAAGTTAGTTACAACAAAGTGCTTGAGGTAGGAAGCAGGAATATTAGGATAGGCAACTTGTAAGTCCTCTGCTACCATGGGGTAAACATGATGTTCTAGCTCTTTCTGTAATTGACGGAGGAAGTAGTCATTTTTTGAGAAAAGGAGGCTGGTGACGTGGTCCTGGTTTTTCTTAAAATGTGAAAAGATATGGGACAAATAAGCTTCTGTAGATATATTTTTCTCGCGTTCAAAAAGATGATGAAAGAGATAACGGCAGAGCTCGTCTAGGAGTATTTCTTTACTTTCATAATGGCTATAAAAGGTGGAACGACCGACATCTGCTAGGTCTATTATCTCCTGAACGGTAATCGTTTCAAAGCTTTTTTGATTTAGTAATTGTAAAAAAGCAGTATAGATAGCTTTTCGTGTCTTGGTAATGCGACGATCTTGACTAGTCATATGGACATTTTGAACAAACTGTTCAGTATCTTACAAAGTAAACAGTTTGCTCCTATCCTTTCTGTAATGAATGTTAGATAATGATAATGAACAAGATGTTCATGAATCTATTATAACAAAGGAATGTTGATTATGAAGACAAAACATACAGTTTGGTTAGCTTTTTTCTTAAATTTGAGTTATGCCATTATTGAGTTTATCGCAGGAGGGATTTTTGGTTCTAGTGCAGTTCTTGCGGACTCGATTCATGACTTGGGAGATGCAATCGCTATTGGGGTATCAGCCTTTCTAGAAACAATCTCTAATCGTGAAGATGATAGTCATTACACCTTGGGTTACAAGCGCTTTAGCCTCTTGGGGGCCATGGTAACGGCTGTGATTCTTATGACAGGGTCTGTTCTCGTTATTTTGGAAAATATAACGAAACTCTTTAATCCACAACCTGTCAATGATGAGGGAATCCTCTGGTTAGGAATCATTGCTGTTAGCATTAATGTGCTGGCAAGTCTAGTAGTTCGTAAAGGAAAAACCAAGAATGAGTCTATTATGAGTCTTCATTTTCTGGAAGATACTCTGGGTTGGGTAGCTGTCATCCTAATGGCTATTGTTCTGCGATTTACTGATTGGTATATTCTGGATCCGCTCTTATCTCTTGTCATTTCGATCTTTATTCTGTCAAAAGCTATTCCACGTTTTTGGTCTACACTCAAGATTTTCCTCGATGCTGTGCCAGAAGGTGTAGATATCAAGCAAGTCAAGAGCGATTTGGAGCAATTGGACCATGTAGCTAGTATCAATCAGCTTAATCTATGGACTATGGATGGTTTGGAGAAAAATGCTATTGTCCATGTTTGTCTAAAAGAAATTGAACAGATGGAGCTTTGCAAGGAATCGATTCGAAGAAAACTCAAAGATTGTGGTTTTCAAAATATCACCATTGAGATTGATGCAGACCTAGAAACTCACCAAGCCCATAAGCGAAAGGTCGAAGAGTTGGAAGTAGATAAAAGTCATGAACATCATCATCATTAATGAGACGTAGTATAAATGAGCGAAAGTTTGCTAAAAAGTGTATACTAAAGGTAGTTAGATACAGAGAGGAAATTTTATGAAATCAGCAGTCTATAAAAAAGCAGGTCAGGTTGGTATTGAAGAGGTTAAACGTCCAAGTATTCAAGAGGCGGATGATGTGATTATCCGCGTAGTTCGTGCTTGCGTATGTGGTTCAGACCTATGGAGTTACCGCAATCCAGATATTAAAGCGGGACATAAAAATAGTGGACACGAAGCGATTGGAATCGTTGAAGAAACTGGAGAAGCCATTACAACGGTCAAACCAGGTGACTTTGTCATCGCGCCTTTCACTCATGGTTGTGGAGAGTGTGATGCCTGTCGTGCTGGTTATGATGGGACTTGTGACCGCCATATTGGCACCAACTGGTCAGGTGGTGTCCAGGCTGAGTATATCCGTTTCCATTTTGCCAATTGGGCACTTGTAAAAATCCCTGGACAACCGTCCGATTATACAGAAGGGATGCTTAAATCCCTCTTGACTCTGGCTGATGTCATGCCGACTGGCTATCATGCAGCGCGTGTGGCTAATGTGCAAAAAGGCGACAAGGTTGTCGTTATTGGGGATGGGGCTGTTGGCCAATGTGCTGTCATTGCGGCTAAGATGCGTGGAGCTTCACAAATTATCCTTATGAGTCGTCACGAAGATCGACAACAAATGGCCTTGGAGTCAGGAGCGACAGCTGTTGTGGCCGAACGTGGTGAAGAAGGCATTGCCAAGGTGCGTGAAATCCTTGGAGGAGGGGCAGATGCAGCACTTGAGTGTGTTGGTACTGAGGCGGCTGTTGAACAGGCTCTGGGTGTCCTTCATAATGGCGGTCGTATGGGAATTGTTGGTGTGCCTCACTATAATAACCGTGCCCTTGGTTCGACCTTTGCTCAGAATATTTCTGTTGCGGGTGGAGCGGCTTCTGCAACAACATACGATAAGCAATTCTTGCTCAAAGCTGTTCTTGATGGTGATATCAATCCAGGTCGTGTCTTTACCACAAGTTATAAATTGGAAGATATCGACCAAGCTTATAAGGCTATGGATGAACGCAAGACTATTAAGTCTATGATTGTGATGGATTAAAAAAAAAGAAAAACCTAATAGGATTTGAGAATCTCTATTAGGGTTTTTTATGTTCAACTGGTGTGCTTAATGCAAGGTGCTTTCTCTTAACGTCAGTTTGGTTCCAAGCATAGTGAGACTTGGAATTTTACGCCCATGAAGGACTTCTCTGTTCAAAATATCCATCCCTGTACGTCCCATTTCTTCGGTGTATACTGAGATACTGGAAAGGGGTGGGAACACTTGCTTGGTTAGAATGGTATCATTAAAGGAAATAATGCTGACGCGCTCTGGTATGCTGATGCTGGCTTCTTGAAGGGCGCGAAGAGCACCTATTGCCAAACTATCACTAGCTGCAAAAAAGGCTTGTGGAAGTTTATCTCCTAATTTTTCGATAGCCTCTTTCATCAAGTCGTATCCAGATTGGGCAGTAAATAGACCTTGGAAAATGAATTTCTCGTTATAAATTCCTTTTTCTTGTGTATAGGATTTAAAGTAACCTAAGCGTTTGTCTGCGATGACTTCTTCTTGGTCAGTAGTCGTTTCAAGACCGGATAAGATACCAATCTTCTTAATCCCGTGGTCTGTAAAGTAATCCACTACCTGTCTAACAGCATTATTAAAATCTGTAATGACACAGGTGTGTCCCAAGGCTATGGTGTCACTATCTAGAAAAACTAGAGGTTTTTGATATTCTTCAAATGATGCAATCTGTGCTTGGCTAAATTTTCCAATACAAAGAATTCCAATAACTTCTTCGCTAAGCGTAAAAGGTTGATCATTGAAATAGCGTAAGATTTCGTAATCTAATTCTTGTGCCCTATTTTCGATTCCTAGTCGAATCTGGTAGTAGTAGAGGTCTTCCAACTCACCTTGTTCGCTGACCCACTGGATAATGGCAATCTTTTGTTTCAGTTTGTGACTTTCGCCTGTTTTGAGATGTTTGGTATAACCTAGTTCTTCGGCGACAGTTAAAATACGATGTCGGGTTTCTTCTGTGACAGATAGACTCTGATCGCGATTGAGGACACGGGATACAGTTGCGATTGAAACAGAGGCTAACTGAGCAATATCTTTGAGTGTAGCCATAATTCCCCTCCTTTTTAGGTTATTATATCATATTTTTCTATCTTTTTACTCATAGTTTAGTAAAATATCGGTAAAAATGTTGACCAAAGCAAAACCCTTGGGTACAATAGAAGAAAACGATTACAAGGTAAACTTTTTTACCTAAAAAATTGTCAAAGGAGAATTCATATGACACAACATCTTACTGCTGATGCACTTCGCAAGGACTTTCTTGCTGTTTTTGGTCAAGAAGCAGATCAAACCTTCTTCTCACCAGGCCGTATCAACTTGATTGGGGAGCATACTGACTATAATGGTGGCCATGTTTTCCCAGCTGCTATTTCACTAGGAACTTATGGAGCAGCACGCAAGCGTGATGACCAAGTTTTGCGTTTCTACTCCGCAAACTTTGAGGACAAAGGCATTATCGAAGTACCTCTAGCTGACCTTAAGTTTGAGAAAGAGCACAACTGGACCAACTATCCAAAAGGTGTCCTTCATTTCTTGCAAGAAGCTGGTCATGTGATTGATAAAGGGTTTGATTTTTATGTCTATGGAAATATCCCAAATGGTGCTGGTTTGTCTTCTTCTGCATCCTTAGAGCTTTTGACTGGTGTCGTGGCAGAATACCTCTTTGACCTAAAATTGGACCGTTTAGATTTAGTAAAAATCGGAAAATTGACAGAGAATAACTTTATCGGTGTTAACTCTGGTATTATGGACCAATTTGCTATCGGTATGGGGGCAGACCAACGTGCTATTTACCTAGATACCAATACTTTAGAGTACGACTTGGTTCCGCTTGATTTGAAGGACAATGTCGTTGTCATCATGAATACTAACAAACGCCGTGAACTTGCGGATTCTAAGTACAATGAACGTCGTGCTGAATGTGAAAAAGCAGTAGAAGAACTCCAAGTGGCCTTAAATATTCAAACCTTGGGTGAATTGGATGAATGGGCTTTTGATGAATATAGCTACCTCATCAAAGACGAAAATCGCTTGAAACGTGCTCGTCATGCCGTTCTTGAAAACCAACGTACGCTTAAAGCGCAAGCCGCTCTTCAAGCAGGCGATTTGGACAAGTTTGGTCGTTTGATGAATGCCTCTCACGTTTCTCTTGAGCATGATTATGAAGTGACTGGCTTGGAATTAGATACGCTTGTTCATACGGCTTGGGCTCAAGAAGGTGTTCTTGGTGCTCGTATGACAGGAGCAGGTTTTGGTGGTTGTGCGATCGCCTTGGTTCAAAAAGATGCTGTTGAGTCCTTCAAGGAAGCTGTTGGCAAGCACTATGAAGAAATCGTTGGCTACGCTCCAAGCTTCTATATCGCTGAAGTGGCAGGTGGAACTCGCATTCTTGATTAGTCAGAAGGGGGTTGTCTAGTGACCTTAGTAGAAAGATTTGTGACCAAAGTCATTGCAGAAAGTAGCTTTGAAGAGTTAGATCGGATTTATCTGACCAATCGTGTTTTAGCACTGGTGGGAGATGGAGTTCTTGAAGTTGAGATTGACCAAGATGATTTGATTGAACTAAAAGATCAGCTTGTCGAGGAAGCCGTTCGATTGGAAACAATTGAAGATAGTCAGACTGCGCGTGAGATTCTCGGTGCTGACCTCATGGACTTGGTAACGCCTTGTCCAAGTCAGGTTAATCGTGATTTTTGGGATACCTATGCTCAGTCACCAGAGCAGGCAATTGCGGATTTCTACCAACTCAGTCAGAAGAATGATTACATCAAACTGAAGGCTATCGCAAAGAATATTGCTTATCGTGTACCATCTGACTACGGTGAACTAGAGATTACCATCAATCTCTCTAAGCCTGAAAAGGATCCAAAAGAGATAGCGGCAGCTAAGTTGGTCAAGTCGAGCAACTATCCTCAATGTCAGCTCTGTATGGAAAATGAAGGATACCATGGTCGTGTCAATCATCCAGCTAGAAGCAATCACCGGATTATTCGTTTTGATATTTCTGGGCAGGAGTGGGGCTTCCAGTATTCGCCTTACGCTTACTTTAATGAGCACTGTATTTTCCTAGACAGCAAACATCGTCCTATGGCTATTAGTCGCCAAAGTTTTGAACGTTTGTTAGCGATTGTGGAGCAGTTTCCAGGCTACTTTGCTGGTTCGAATGCAGACTTACCAATCGTGGGTGGTTCCATCCTGACCCATGATCATTATCAAGGTGGTTGTCATGTTTTCCCAATGGAAGTGGCTCCTATTCAGAAAAACTTTACCTTTGAAGGTTTTGAAACTGTCAAAGCAGGAATTGTCCATTGGCCTATGTCTGTGATTCGACTAACTTCAGATTCTAAAGAGGATTTGACAGAACTAGCGGATAAAATCTTGCTGGCTTGGCGTCAATACTCAGATCCAAGTGTACAGGTCTTGGCAGAAAGTAATGGAACACCGCATCACACTATCACACCGATTGCGCGTAAAAGAGATGGGCAGTTTGAGTTGGATTTGGTCTTGCGGGATAATCAAACATCTCCAGAGCATCCAGATGGTATCTATCATCCCCACAAGGATGTCCAACATATCAAGAAGGAAAATATCGGCTTGATAGAGGTTATGGGATTGGCTATCTTGCCACCACGCTTGAAGGAAGAAGTGGAGCAGGTGGCAGCTTATCTAGTCGGAGAGGATGTTTCAGTAGCAGATTATCACCAAGAATGGGCGGATGAGTTGAAAGAATCCCATCCTGGATTGACTGACAAAGTACAAGCTCTTGAAATCGTCCAAGAATCTGTTGGAAAAATCTTTGCTCGAGTTTTGGAAGATGCAGGAGTTTACAAGCAAACAGAAGAAGGACAAGCTGCCTTTATGCGCTTTGTGGAGCAGGTTGGTATTTTACCTGAATAAGTGCTTCTCTCTTGCGTAGAGTCTTGAAAAGTAGTATCATAGTGTCGTTTGAAATATCAGGAGGAACGTATGAAAGATTTTCACTTTGACGCTATATCTGCCTTTGAAAATTACGAAATTGAAAAAATGAGAGACGGTCACGTGGTGGTGACAACAAAAGTAGTGGACTCCTCACTCAACTACTATGGGAATGCCCATGGAGGTTATCTATTTACACTTTGTGATCAAATCAGTGGACTTGTAGTGATTTCGCTTGGATTAGACGGGGTGACACTCCAGTCTTCCATCAACTATCTGAAAGCAGGAAATCTAGGGGATGTTCTCACTATCAAAGGAGAATGTGTCCATCAAGGACGCACCACTTGTGTCGTCGATGTTGACATCATCAACCAAGATGGCCGAAATGTCTGCAAGGCAACCTTCACCATGTTTGTCACAGGACAACGGTCTGAAGATAGACAGGTGAGGATATAGGAAACAAAAAAAAGAGGCAAACGCCTCTTTTTTTATTACTTTTCCACTCTAATGATTTATTATTCTATTCACTAAATCTTAAAAAATAGCCATCTGGATCTAAAACTGCAAATTCATGAGGGTAGATATATTGTTCACCAACTCGAAATTCTCTTTTAGTCAAAGGACGATAGATGGGATAGTTGGCTTCCAGCAGTTTTTGGTGGAGCTGAGGGACATCCTTGATACCAAAGGAAATATTGACACCACGCCCGAAAGGATAAGTCAGTTGGGATAATTCTTCTGCGTTGCCTTCTTCTAGCATAAGTTGGCAGTCTTCAAGCGAAAGGAAGAGAAATTTTTCCTCTGGACGCTCGTATTCGACAGAGAATCCCAATAAGTCGCAGTAGAAGTGGCGTGACTTTTCGAGGTCAGATACTACAAATTCAGGGATGACAGCTTGATAGTCCATTCGTTTTCTCCTTAGAAATCAATCTCCATGACAATCGGTGTATGGTCTTGGCGTGCGCCTGAGTCAATCATGTCTGACTTGGTAACCTTGTCTGCTACACGGTTACTTGTGAGCCAGTAGTCGATTCTCCAGCCTGTATTGTTGATTTTTGAAGTCTTGCTGCGTTGTGCCCACCAAGTATAGCGTTCTGGCACATCGCCATGGATATGGCGGAAGGTATCTGTAAATCCCTTGGCTAAAAGGTTTGTAAATCCTTCACGTTCTTCGTCTGTAAATCCTGGTGAACGGCGGTTGCTGGCCGGGTTAGCAAGGTCAATTTCCTTGTGGGCAACATTGTAGTCTCCGGTTGCTAGGACAGGTTTTTGTTTGTCTAGTTGAGCCAAGTACTCTGCATATTTGACATCCCAGACTTGACGTTCTTCCAAGCGTTTGAGGCCATCACCAGCGTTTGGTGTGTAAACTTGAGTCACGAAAAATGTATCAAATTCTAGGGTAATGATGCGGCCTTCAGAGTCCATGGTAGAAGGTGCACCAATTTCCGGGAAACTGATAGTTGGAGTCAGTTCTTTCTTATAGAGGAACATGGTTCCAGCATAGCCTTTACGAGCAGGTTCTTGAGAGGAACGCCAAGTATTTTCATATCCAGGGAAGAGTTCTTCTAACACCTCAAGATGTTTTTTAGTAGGCCCTGTAGCTGAAAGCTTGGTTTCTTGGATGGCAATGATATCAGCGTCTTCGGCTACCAATGTTTGGAGGACGTCTTGTGATAATTTCGCACGCGCAGAATCACTCGTGAGTGCAGCGTTTAGGGAATCAATATTCCATGAGATCAGTTTCATAATGTTTACCTTTTCATTCAGATTATAGACAATATTATACCAGAAAAAGAAGGAATTCCCCAGCGTATAGTTTGAAAAATCAAGGTCATTCCTATATAATAAAGAATGATTTATGTAAAGGATTGAAAATAAATGAAATGTTACTCCTTTGAGTATCTTTATCGCTGAATATGACAAAGTTTAAGTTAGTGTCATCACCGATGAATAGGAAAAACCTGAGGCAGTCGCCTCAGGTTTCCATTTGTCATTAGAAAGGAATTTTATGTCCATCATCCAAAAACTCTGGTGGTTTTTTAAATTAGAAAAACGCCGTTACCTAGTTGGAATCGTAGCTTTGGTTTTGGTTTCTGTACTAAACCTCATCCCACCTATGGTCATGGGGCGCGTGATTGATGCCATTACTTCGGGACGATTAACACAAGATGAGCTCCTGCTTCATCTCTTTTATCTCCTGCTGGCAGCTTTCGGGATGTACTACCTGCGTTATGTTTGGCGCATGTATATCCTAGGGACCTCCTACCGACTTGGACAAATCATGCGTTCAAGACTATTTGAGCACTTTACAAAGATGTCGCCTGCTTTTTATCAGAATTATCGGACTGGGGATTTGATGGCTCACGCAACCAATGATATCAATGCTCTGACTCGTTTAGCAGGTGGTGGTGTCATGTCTGCGGTGGATGCCTCTATCACGGCCTTGGTGACTCTGCTGACTATGCTTTTTAGCATTTCTTGGCAGATGACCTTGGTTGCCATTCTACCTTTGCCGTTTATGGCCTATGCGACTAGTCGTCTGGGGAGAAAGACCCATAAGGCTTTCGGAGAATCACAAGCAGCCTTTTCTGAACTTAATAATAAGGTTCAGGAGTCTGTATCAGGTATTAAGGTAACCAAGTCCTTTGGCTATCAGTCTGATGAATTGGCATCTTTCCAGGAAGTCAATAATTTGACCTTCCAAAAGAATCTGCAAACCATGAAATATGATAGTCTCTTTGACCCCATGGTTCTACTCTTTGTTGGTTCTTCCTATGCCTTAACTCTCTTAGTCGGTGCTTTTATGGTGCAAGCAGGACAAGTAACCGTTGGGAATCTTGTCACCTTTATCTCTTACTTAGATATGTTGGTCTGGCCCTTGATGGCGATTGGTTTCCTCTTTAATATTACTCAAAGAGGGAAGGTTTCTTATCAACGAATTGAGAGTCTTTTGTCCCAAGAGTCACCTGTCAAAGACCCAGAATATCCACTTGACGGGATTGAAAATGGGCGCTTGGAATATGCTATTGATAGTTTTGCCTTTGAAGACGAAGAGACGCTGAGAGATATACATTTTAGTCTCGAAAAAGGACAAACCTTGGGCTTGGTTGGGCAAACTGGTTCAGGGAAAACTGCTTTGATTAAATTGCTCCTACGTGAGTATGATGTTGACCAAGGAGCTATTTATCTAAATGGTCATGACATTCGTGACTATCGACTAGCTGACTTGCGTAGTTTGATGGGATACGTTCCACAGGACCAATTTCTCTTTGCTAGTTCAATCTTAGAGAATATTTGTTTTGGAAATCCCGACCTACCTTTTTCTGCAGTAGAAGAAGCGACTCAGTTGGCTCAAGTCTATCAAGACATTCAAGCCATGCCTGAGGGGTTTGATACAGTTATCGGGGAAAAAGGTGTCAGTCTATCTGGTGGGCAAAAGCAACGTCTGGCTATGAGTCGGGCTATGATTTTAAATCCTGATATCTTGATTTTAGATGATTCCTTGTCAGCTGTGGATGCTAAGACAGAGTTCGCGATCATCGATAATCTCAAGGAAACTCGCAAAGATAAAACGACTATCATCACTGCCCATCGTCTCAGTGCAGTTGTTCATGCTGATTTGATCTTGGTTATGCAAAATGGACAGATTATCGAACGTGGGACTCATGAGGACTTACTAGCCTTGGATGGTTGGTATGCCCAAACCTACCAGTCTCAACAGTTAGAAATGAAAGGAGAAGAAGATGCGGAATAAACAAGAACAATGGGCTGTATTAAAGCGTTTGTTGTCTTATCTTAAGCCTTATGGGCTCCTCACCTTTTTAGCCTTAGCTTTTCTCCTTGCGACGACTGTTGTTAAGAGTATTATCCCCCTGGTAGCTTCGCACTTTATCGACCAGTATCTAAACAACCTTAATCAGCTTGCTGTTACAGTTTTGCTAGTTTACTATGGTCTCTACATTCTTCAAACTATTGTCCAATATGTGGGGAATCTCCTTTTTGCGCGCGTGTCCTACAGCATCGTTAGAGATATCCGACGTGATGCCTTTGACAATATGGAGAAGCTAGGCATGTCTTACTTTGATAAAACGCCTGCAGGCTCTATTGTCTCTCGTTTGACAAATGACACCGAGACTATCAGTGATATGTTCTCAGGGATCTTATCTAGCTTTATCTCGGCAGTCTTTATATTCGTGACGACCCTTTATACCATGTTAGTTCTGGACTATCGTCTGACTGCTTTAGTCTTGCTCTTTCTGCCTTTGATTTTCCTTTTGGTCAATCTCTACCGTAAAAAATCTGTCAAGGTCATTGAAAAAACCAGAAGTCTACTGTCAGATATTAACAGTAAGCTGGCCGAAAATATCGAAGGAATTCGTATTATTCAAGCCTTTAACCAAGAAAAACGCCTGCAAGATGAGTTTGATGAGATAAACCAGGAACACCTAGTCTACGCTAATCGTTCAGTAGCCTTGGATTCTCTCTTTTTACGTCCAGCTATGAGTTTGTTGAAGCTGTTGGGATATGCAGTTTTGATGGCTTACTTTGGCTATCGCGGTCTTTATCTAGGAATAACGGCAGGAACTATGTATGCCTTTATCCAGTACATCAACCGTCTCTTTGATCCTCTCATCGAGGTAACGCAAAACTTTTCTACTCTTCAGACCTCCATGGTGTCAGCAGGACGTGTTTTTGCGCTGATTGATGAGTCAAACTATGAACCGGTCCAAGAAAATGGCCAATCCAAGATTCAAGAAGGAAATATTCGCTTTGAGCATGTGTCCTTCTCTTATGATGGGCAACACCAAATTCTAGATGATATTTCCTTTACCGTCAATAAAGGAGAAACCATTGCTTTTGTCGGTCATACGGGATCGGGAAAATCTTCTATCATCAATGTTCTCATGCGCTTTTATGAATTCCAGTCAGGTCGGGTTCTACTAGATGGTGTGGATATTCGAAAGTATAGTCAAGAGGAGCTGAGAAAAAACATCGGTTTGGTTCTACAGGATCCCTTCCTCTATCATGGGACCATTAAGTCCAATATCGCTATGTACCAAGATATCAGCGATGACCAAGTCAAGGCTGCAGCAGAATTTGTCGATGCAGATTCCTTCATTCAGGATCTTCCTTTAGGTTATGATGCCCCTGTATCTGAGCGTGGTTCGAGTTTTTCAACTGGTCAACGTCAGCTTCTTGCCTTTGCTAGAACTGTTGCCAGTCAACCTAAAATTCTGATTTTGGATGAAGCGACAGCCAATATCGACTCTGAAACAGAAGCTCTGGTCCAAAATTCCCTAGCTAAGATGAGACAAGGTCGGACAACCATTGCCATAGCCCATCGCCTTTCTACCATTCAAGATGCTAATTGTATCTATGTTCTTGATAAGGGACGTATCATCGAAAGTGGAACCCACGAGGAACTCCTAGCATTGGGTGGAACCTATCACAAGATGTATAGTTTGCAGGCAGGTGCTCTTTCCTAGGGAAGAATTCCTTTAAAACATAGATTTCTTGCACTGCCTCTTTCATTTTGTGGTATAATGTAGAATGTTAATAAAGATTATATATAAAAAACAGAGGAGAATGTGCATGCTGAAATGGGATGAGCTACCTCAAGAAATGCAATTGAGCGAGGTAAAACCATACTACCAGCTTGTGTCTAGAAGAAAAGGCTCACTGATTTTCAAGCGTTGTCTAGATTTGTTTCTAGCCGTAGTCTTGTTAATCTTGACTTCACCCGTATTTCTGATTCTAAGCATTTGGATCAAGCTAGATAGCAAAGGTCCAGTTATTTACAAGCAGGTGCGGGTAACCCAGTACAACCGTCATTTCAAGATTTGGAAATTCCGGACCATGGTGACGGATGCTGATAAAAAAGGAAGTCTAGTAACTTCTGCAAATGACAGTCGTATCACTAAAGTTGGAAATTTCATTCGACGTGTTCGTTTGGATGAATTGCCGCAATTGGTCAATGTCCTCAAAGGGGAGATGTCTTTTGTAGGAACACGCCCAGAAGTACCACGCTACACAGAGCAGTATAGTCCTGAAATGATGGCTACCTTGCTCTTACCTGCAGGGATTACTTCCCTTGCCAGCATTAACTATAAGGATGAGGATGCCATCATCAGTCAAATGACTGCAAAAGGTATGACGGTTGACCAGGCTTATGTGGAAAGAGTCCTTCCAGAGAAAATGCACTTTAACCTAGCCTACCTACGTGATTTTAATTTCTTCGGAGATATCAAAATCATGTTTCAGACTGTAGTTGAAGTTTTAAAATAAAGTAGTCACAAGAGTGAATACAGTAAAAGGAGTAAATCAATGACAAAGTATAATATTCCATTTTCACCGCCCGATATTACCGAAGCTGAAATTGCTGAAGTAGCAGATACCCTCCGTTCTGGTTGGATCACAACAGGTCCAAAGACAAAAGAATTGGAGCGTCGTCTATCTGCCTATATTCAGACACCTAAGACAGTCTGCCTCAACTCTGCAACAGCAGCTCTTGAATTGATCTTGCGCGTGCTTGAAGTGGGTCCTGGCGATGAAGTTATCGTTCCGGCTATGACTTATACAGCATCATGTAGCGTTATCACTCACGTCGGTGCGACACCAGTTATGGTTGATATCCAAGATGATACCTTTGAAATGGATTATGACAAGCTTGAACAAGCGATTACTGAGAAGACTAAGGTTATCATCCCAGTAGAACTTGCAGGGATTATCTGTGACTATGACCGTTTGTTCCAAGTTGTAGAAAAGAAACGCGACCTCTTTACAGCGGCTAGCAAGTGGCAAAAGGTCTTTAACCGTATCGTTGTTGTCTCAGATAGCGCCCATGCTTTGGGTTCAACCTACAAGGGACAACCAGCTGGTTCTATTGCAGACTTTACGTCATTCTCTTTCCACGCTGTCAAGAACTTTACAACTGCTGAAGGAGGAAGTGCTACTTGGAAAGCTAATCTAGCTATTGATGATGAAGAAATGTACAAGGAATTCCAAATCTTATCTCTTCATGGTCAAACGAAGGATGCGCTAGCTAAGATGCAACTAGGTTCATGGGAATACGATATCGTAACTCCTGCCTACAAGTGCAACATGACGGATATCATGGCTTCAATTGGTTTGGTACAATTGGATCGTTATCCTGACTTGCTTCAACGTCGTAAAGAAATCGTAACTCGCTATGACCGTGGATTTACAGGAACTCGGATTCACCCATTGGCTCATGAGACAGATGCAGTTGAATCTTGTCGTCACCTCTACATCACCCATGTAGAAGGAGCAAATCTCGAACAACGCAACCAAATTATTCAAGAATTAGCCAAGGCAGGAATCGCAAGTAACGTTCACTACAAACCGCTTCCACTTTTGACAGCCTATAAGAATCTTGGCTTTGATATGGCAGATTATCCGCGAGCTTATGCCTTCTTTGTAAACGAGATT
The DNA here is from genome assembly GCF_040888245.1 of Streptococcus wuxiensis. Taxonomy (NCBI): domain Bacteria; kingdom Bacillati; phylum Bacillota; class Bacilli; order Lactobacillales; family Streptococcaceae; genus Streptococcus; species Streptococcus wuxiensis. The sequence continues at coordinate 102,049 of NZ_JBFNFE010000006.1, read as the reverse complement.
ACACTACCACTTCACACGAAATTAACGGACGAAGAAGTAGATTATATCATTGAGACTTTTGTCAGAGTTTCTGAAGAAATTCTAGGTACTTCACAAAAATAATTAAAATAATTAGTAAAAAATGAATGAAAACGATTGACAAAGAAAAAACAATAACATATAATTAACTCAACAAATCAGAAAAGTAGTTATTTTTGATCTTCAGGGAGCCTGTGGTTACTGTGAACAGGTGGTTGGAACTAGTGAAATTGGGCTGATTTGAAAAAATGAATTTGAAACAATGAAAATTCGGTGCGCACACCTTACAGTGCAACTTGTTGTTAGACAAGGCAGAGATGTAAAGGGGATATTCTCTTTACAATTGAGGTGGTACCGCGTTACGAACGCCCTCACATGGAAGTGAATTCCGTGTGTGGGCTTTTTTCTATCCGTCATTTTATTTATCTTTTATTAGGGCGTTAAGTCGCTTTGATGAACTTGAGTTCTATCTACAGCTCCTTGCCTACTACTAAAAGCAAACAAAAAGCCGGATTCATACAGAAGGAGGAAAATTTTATGACAACTAAAGGATATTTTGGACAATTTGGTGGTAGTTTTGTACCAGAACCAATTCAGGTTTTACTAGATGAATTGGAAGTGACTTTTGATAAATACAAGGATGATCCAGAATTTTTGGCAGAATTTCGCCATTACTTGAAGGATTATTCAGGTCGTGAAACACCACTCTATTTTGCTGAAAGCTTGACAGAGCACTTAGGTGGAGCTAAGATTTATCTCAAGCGTGAAGACCTTAACCACCTTGGATCTCACAAACTTAATAATGTTTTGGGTCAAATCCTTCTAGCAAAACGCATGGGTAAAAAGCGTGTCATTGCTGAGACAGGAGCTGGCCAGCACGGTGTTGCGACTGCGGCTGCTGCAGCTAAGTTTGGTATGGCATGTGATGTTTATATGGGGGCAGAAGATGTGGAGCGTCAACGTCTCAATGTCTTCCGCATGGAGATGATGGGAGCAACTGTTCACGCAGTTGAAACTGGTACTCGTACCCTCAAAGATGCGGTTGATGCAGCCTTTGGAGCATGGATGAATGATCTTGAAGCCTTCTACGTTTTAGGTTCTGCTGTTGGACCACACCCTTATCCAACGATTGTTCATGAATTCCAAAAAGTCATCAGTGAAGAATCACGTCGTCAAATCTTGGAAAAAGAAGGACGTCTGCCAGACTACGTTATTGCCTGTGTAGGTGGTGGTTCTAATGCCATCGGTGCCTTTTCACAGTATGTAGCTGATGAAGAAGTAAAATTGGTTGGGGTAGAAGCTGCTGGTCACGGTTTAGATACCGACAAACACGCGGCAACTATGACTAAGGGTAGTGTCGGAATTGTTGATGGAATGAAGACCTATGCAGTATTTAAGGAAGATGGAGAGCTCGCGCCAGTTTACTCTATCTCAGCAGGTTTGGACTATCCAGGGGTTGGTCCAGAACATGCCTTCTTTAAAGACTCTGGTCGAGTAGAATATGTAGCAGCGACAGACGAAGAAGCTGTCCAAGCCTTGCTTTTATTAAGCAAAACAGAAGGAATCATCCCTGCGATTGAAAGCTCACATGCTATTGCTGAAGCAGTCAAACGCGCACCAAAACTAAGTAAAGATGAGATTATCATCATCAATGTCTCTGGTCGTGGAGACAAGGACGTAGCTGCCATTGCAGACTACCTTGAAGCTAAAAAATAAAAGATGGAAAATATACAGAGATTTCTCTCACAGAGAGTTTGTGGTTGCTGAAAACAAGCAGAGAAAGCTGTAAGGTTGGGTCCGTCTGAAATGAGAGAAGAAAACATAATTCTCAAGGGAGTGCCCTTTATCGCACAACCTGTTACAGGAGCTATCTGAGACAGGAATGAGAGATAGGAGAAATCCTATAATTGAGGTGGCACCGCGAATTTCGTCCTCACGCAAGTTATTTTGCGTGGGGATTTTTCTATATTTATCGTAGATATGGCCATCAGTTTTAAATTATGCTTCATCAATAGGTAGATTTCTATAAAATATTTGCGAACGAAGTGAGCATCGAACCGCTATTTCCCGCCATGGTGGTATCCTAGAGAAGCAAAGATGCTTCTCTAGGACGGAATTTTTGAGAGTAAAATAGTTCGGGGAACTATTTTAGCCTGAGCCTAGAAATGAATGAGCGAGGAGCTCAAAAATTAGGGATGAAATTTCGGAGAAAGTTGCTCCCGTCCGCACTATTTAAGGGAAATAGAAAAAAGATAAAAAATTAAAAATAAGGAACTGAAAGGGAAATTACAATGGAACGAATCATTCATGGAGATGTTTTATCACCAATCTTGGCTTATATGCGTTTGAACGGAAATCACAAGGTCATACTTGAAAGTATCCCAAGAGAAAAGGAAAATGCTCGATTTTCTATCTTAGCCTATAACCCAGTTTTTGAGATTAAGTTTGAGAATGGAGTTCTTTATCAAAATGGCCAGGTGATTGATCGTGATCCTTTGGACTTCCTTTATGAGGTGACTCATGAGAGTCAGCACCATTCAGACCTACCTTTTGGTGGTGGAGCTATTGGCTTTGTTGGTTACGATATGATTTCTCTCTATGAACAGATTGGCCAGCTCCCTGAGGATACGATTGGGACGCCAGATATGCATTTCTTCGTCTATGAGAGTTATATAGTTTTTGACCATAAGAAAGAAAAAATTCATGTCATCGAGGATGCTCTCTACAGTGAACGTAGTAATGAAGAACTAGAAGTGGCTTTAGATCATGTTTTAGAAGAGTTGAAAATCCCTGCTCCAAATGAATTTGAGGATTTGGACGTTTCTCCACTTCAGTTTAGACCACATATTGCACCTCAGAAATTTGAAGAAATGGTAGAAACAGCTCGCGACTTGATTCGCAATGGAGATATGTTCCAATGTGTGCTTAGCCAGCGCTTCTCCGCAGAGGTAACTGGAAATCCTTTTGACTTCTACAGAAATCTCCGAGTGACCAATCCATCAAATTACCTCTACTTTTATGACTTTGGAAATTATCAAATTATCGGTGCCAGTCCTGAGAGCTTGGTTTCCGTCAAGAATGGTATCGTGACAACCAATCCAATTGCAGGTACGCGACCTAGAGGTGCCAATGACGAGGAAGATGCAGCACTTGCAAATGATCTACTTTCTGATGAAAAGGAAACGGCAGAACACCGAATGTTGGTGGACTTGGGACGAAATGATATCGGTAGAATTGCTGAAACAGCAAGCGTCCAAGTAACCAAGTATATGGAAGTCGAACTTTTCCGCTATGTCATGCATTTGACCAGCGTGGTTAAAGGACATTTATTACCAGAACTGACTGCCATGGATGCCTTGAAGGCGACTCTGCCGGCAGGAACAGTATCGGGAGCACCAAAGATTCGGGCCATGAAACGCATCTATGAACTAGAAACAGAGAAGCGAGGCGTATATGCAGGAGCTATCGGTTACTTATCAGCGACTGGAGACATGGATTTTGCTATTGCAATTCGAACCATGATTCTTAAAAATAAAACAGCCTATGTACAGGCTGGTGCAGGAATTGTTTATGATTCCATCGCCCAGAACGAATACCAAGAAACGATTAACAAAGCTAAATCTATGACTAGAATGGGAGAACTAAGACCATGATTTTATTGATTGATAATTATGATTCATTTACCTATAACTTAGCTCAATACATCGGGAATTTCGCAGAAGTTCAGGTTTTGAGAAATGATGATCCACATCTTTATGAACATGCTGAAAAGGCAGATGGACTGGTCTTTTCTCCTGGTCCAGGTTGGCCAGCTGATGCTGGGAAAATGGAAGAAATGATTCGTGATTTTGCAGGTAAGAAACCTATTCTAGGGATTTGTTTGGGGCACCAAGCCATTGCAGAAGTCTTTGGTGGTAAGTTGGGATTGGCTCCTAAAGTTATGCACGGTAAACAAAGCCATATTCGATTTGAGACTCCATCAGTTCTCTATCAAGGAATTGAGGACAATCGTCCAGTCATGCGTTACCACAGTATTTTAATTGAAGAGATGCCAGAAGAGTTTGAAGTAACAGCTCGCTCGACAGATGACCAAGCCATTATGGGGATTCAACACAAAACCTTGCCGATTTATGGCTTGCAGTATCATCCAGAAAGTATTGGAACGCCAGATGGCCTATCTTCTATTCAGAATTTTATCGAGAAAGTTGTAAAGTGAGGAACACAAAATGAAAGAAATTATTGAAAAATTAGCCAACTTTGAAGATTTATCAAGTGTTGAAATGACAGATGTTATCGAACGCATCGTGACAGGGCGAGTGACAGAAGCACAAATTGCTTCACTACTGTTAGCTCTTAAGATGAAGGGAGAAACACCTGAAGAAAGAACAGCCCTCGCTCAAGTCATGAGAGGACATGCTCAACACATTCCAACAAATATTCAAGATGCTATGGATAACTGTGGTACAGGTGGAGATAAGTCATTTAGCTTTAATATTTCTACAACTGCAGCCTTTGTCTTGGCAGGTGGTGGCATCCACATGGCCAAACATGGAAATCGTTCTATCTCTTCTAAATCTGGTTCAGCAGATGTCTTGCAAGCTTTGGGAATCAATATTGACCTCAAGCCAGCACAATTGGGTAAGGTATTTGATCAAACAGGAATCGTCTTTCTCTTTGCCAAAAACATGCACCCAGCTATGAAATATATCATGCCAGCACGCTTGGAGTTGGGAATTCCAACCATCATGAATTTGACAGGCCCACTGATTCACCCAATGGTCTTGGAAACACAGCTTCTAGGAATCAGTCGTCCTGAACTTCTGGAAAGTACTGCTCAGGTTTTGAAAAACATGGGTCGCAAACGTGCTATCGTAGTAGCTGGTCCAGAAGGATTAGATGAAGCTGGTTTGAATGGTACTACCAGCATTGCCCTTCTTGAAAATGGTGAAATCACTTTGTCAACCTTTACTCCAGAAGATTTGGGAATGGAACGCATTGCCATTGAGGACATCCGTGGCGGAAATGCTCATGAGAATGCAGCCATCCTTGTCAGCGTTCTTAATAACGAACCAAGTCCATTCTTGGAAACAACAGTTTTAAATGCAGGTCTAGGATTCTACGCCAATGGTAAAGCAGACAGTATCAAGGACGGAGTTGAAATGGCACGTCAAGTGATTGCCAGTGGTAAGGCCCTTGAAAAACTCAGACTATTACAGGAGTATCAAAAATGAGTCAGGAATTTTTGTCACGTATCTTAGAGCAGAAGGCGCGTGAAGTTGAAAAGATGGAACGAGAGGAGCTTCAACCCTTGCGTGAAAGCTATCACTTAGCGGAATATTTAAAAAATCACCAAGACCGTTTGCAAATCATTGCTGAGGTCAAAAAGGCAAGCCCAAGTCTAGGTGATATCAATCTTGATGTGGATATCGTACAACAGGCCCAGACCTACGAGGCTAACGGCGCGGTTATGATTTCTGTTCTGACAGATGAGGTTTTCTTTAAAGGTCATTTGGATTATCTGCGAGAGATTTCCAGTCAGGTACAGATCCCGACACTGAATAAAGATTTTATCATCGATGAAAAGCAAATCATCCGTGCTCGCAATGCGGGAGCGACCGTCATCTTACTCATCGTCGCAGCCTTATCTGAAAAACGACTGAAGGAGCTTTACGACTACGCGACAGAACTGGGTCTTGAAGTTTTGGTGGAAACTCATAATCTGGATGAACTGGAAGTGGCTCACCGTCTTGGAGCTCAAATTATTGGGGTCAATAATCGCAATTTAACAACCTTTGAAGTTGACTTGCAGACCAGCGTAGACTTGGCCAAACACTTTAAGGATGATTGCTTCTACATTTCCGAATCTGCTATTTTTACAGAGGAGGATGCAAAACGAGTAGCACCATACTTTAACGGAATTTTAGTAGGAACAGCCCTCATGCAGGCAGAAGATGTAGCCCAGAGAATCAAGGAGTTGCAGATTGACAAAGGTTAAGATTTGTGGACTATCGACCAAAGAAGCCGTAAAAACAGCTGTGTCGGCTGGAGCAGACTACATTGGTTTTGTCTTTGCTCCTAGCAAAAGACAGGTGAGCGTAGAACAAGCCACAGAGCTGGCTAAGTTTATTCCTAGCCATATTCAAAAAGTTGGTGTATTTGTTTCACCCAGTCGGGCAGAACTGTTAGAAGCGGTAGACAAAGTTGGTTTGGACTTTGTACAAGTTCACGGTAAGGTAGTGGATAAACTATTTGAAAACTTACCTTGTGGCAGCATTCAGGCTGTTCAGGTCGATGAAGGAGGGCATGTACCCAATTCTCAGGCAGATTATCTCCTCTTTGATGCTCCTGTGGCAGGAAGTGGTCAGACATTTGACTGGGGTCAACTGGATACGACAGAACTAGCCCAGCCTTTCTTCATCGCAGGTGGGCTTAACGAAGATAATGTAGAAGAAGCAATTCAACACTTTACTCCCTATGCAGTAGATGTATCAAGTGGGGTAGAGACAAACGGACAAAAAGATCATGAAAAGATTAGAAGATTTATAGAGAGGGTTAAGCATGGTATATCAAGAACCAAATAAAGATGGATTTTACGGGAAATTCGGTGGACGTTTTGTCCCAGAAACATTGATGACAGCAGTATTGGAATTGGAAGAGGCTTATCGTGAAAGTCAGGCAGATCCAAGTTTCCAAGAGGAATTAAACCAACTCTTGCGTCAGTATGTGGGACGTGAAACGCCTCTTTACTACGCAAAAAATTTGACCCAGCATATCGGCGGAGCCAAGATTTATCTCAAACGTGAAGACCTCAACCATACAGGTGCCCACAAGATTAACAATGCCTTGGGACAAGTTTTACTGGCTAAACGCATGGGCAAGAAGAAAATTATCGCTGAAACAGGTGCTGGTCAACACGGTGTGGCAACTGCAACAGCTGCAGCACTCTTCAACATGGAATGTACTATCTACATGGGTGAGGAAGATGTCAAACGCCAAGCCCTCAATGTTTTCCGCATGGAGCTTTTAGGAGCTAAGGTAGAGGCAGTGACAGATGGTTCGCGCGTGCTCAAGGATGCAGTCAATGCAGCCCTTCGTTCTTGGGTGGCAAATATCGATGATACCCACTATATCCTTGGTTCTGCCTTGGGGCCCCATCCTTTCCCAGAAATTGTGCGTGATTTCCAAAGTGTTATCGGTCGAGAAGCCAAGCAACAGTACCGTGATTTGACAGGTGAAAATCTGCCAGATGCTCTAGTAGCCTGTGTTGGTGGTGGCTCTAATGCCATCGGGCTCTTCCATCCATTTGTGGAAGATGAGTCAGTGGCTATGTATGGAGCTGAAGCAGCAGGACTAGGTGTGGATACAGAGCATCACGCAGCTACCTTGACCAAGGGTCGTCCAGGTGTTCTTCACGGTTCGCTTATGGATGTGCTCCAAGATGCTCATGGTCAAATCTTAGAAGCTTTCTCAATCTCAGCAGGTTTGGACTATCCAGGTATCGGTCCAGAACATTCTCATTACCATGATATCAAACGTGCGACCTATGTACCAGTGACAGACGAGGAAGCCTTGGAAGGATTCCAACTCTTGTCTCGTGTAGAAGGAATTATCCCCGCTTTGGAATCTAGCCATGCCATCGCCTTTGCGGTGAAGTTGGCCAAAGAACTTGGACCAGACAAGTCTATGATTGTCTGCCTATCTGGACGTGGAGACAAGGATGTAGTTCAAGTCAAAGACCGCTTGGAAGCAGAAGCAACAAAGAAGGGAGAAGCTCATGCCTAAGACCTTAACCGAAAAATTGAACGCTATCAAAGCAACTGGAAAGGGAATTTTCGTTCCCTATATCATGGCTGGAGACCATGAAAAAGGTTTGGATGGACTAGCTGAAACAATCCACTTTTTAGAAAATTTGAGTGTGTCTGCCATTGAGATAGGAGTTCCTTTCTCAGACCCTGTTGCAGACGGTCCAGTTATCGAAGAAGCAGGCTTGCGTAGTCTAGCTCGCGGAACCTCTACCCAGGCTTTGGTTGAAACCTTGAAAACCATTGAAACAGAAATCCCGCTTGTCATCATGACCTATTTTAACCCCCTCTTTCAGTACGGTGTGGAGAAATTTGTCAAAGACCTTTCTGATACAGCGGTCAAGGGATTGATTATCCCAGACCTGCCTCATGAGCACGCTAACTTTGTAGAGCCCTTTTTGGTGAATACAGACATTGCTTTGATTCCACTTGTCAGCTTGACGACAGGAATGGAGCGTCAAAAGGAACTCATTGAAGGGGCTGAAGGTTTTGTCTATGCCGTTGCTATCAATGGAGTCACAGGGAAATCAGGAAATTACCGAGATGACTTGGACAAGCACTTGAATCAACTTCATCAAGTGGCTGACATTCCAGTCTTGACAGGTTTTGGTGTATCCACACAGGATGATGTAGAACGATTTAATGCAGTATCAGATGGTGTTATCGTCGGTTCCAAGATTGTTAAGGCTCTACATGAAGGGCAAGTAGCAGAAATCGCTGACTTTATTCGAGAAGCAGTAGCTTACCAAAAATAATCATACAAGCAGCCAGCAAGAGGAAAGGCACAAAAGGTAGTCTTTCCTTTTTCTTTAGTAGGAGAAAGGCTAGAATGCCAGTTGTGGAAGAAAATTGAATTAAAATCAGCATCTCAGTTAGGCTAAAAACAAGCGCACAAGAGGCCAGAAAGAGAAAATCACCTGCACCTATGCGGATATCGATAAAGTGAGCCAAAATTCCCAAGATAAGAAAGAAAATCATAACTAGATTCCAACTAGAGCAAACCATGAGGAATAAGTGAAAAATCAGCCAGACGAGCAAGGGATATTCTTGATGACGTAGGTCATAAATTCCCAAAGTCAAGCCGGCAGTTATCAAGATGACTTGCCCCAAAGTTAAAAATCCCACAGACTCAGCTAGAAAGAGCAGTCCCAAAGACAACTCAAAGAAGGCATACCAGACAGGATAGCTTGACTTGCAATAGCGACAGCGAAAGCGATTGAATACCTGTGAGAGAAATGGAATCAAATCCAGTGGTCTCAAGCGAGTCTGACAAGAATCACAGTGACTAGCAGGGAAAACAATGGATTGCTCAGGGAAACGATCAATGACTAAGCCTAGAAAGGAAGCAAGAATAGCTCCAACAAGAAAAAAGTAAAGATGAATCATACTTATTAATTCGGAAAAAATAAGAGAAAGAGTATAATAGTTGGATAAAGGAGAAATTTTAGGAGCAAATATGAAAATTCACTTTGAAAAAGGACTTCAGATAGAAAATGCCCAACTCATTTGTCGCTGGTCTAATGCTTTGGGAGAGAGTTTTCAGAAGCAATGGATGGGACCCAAAATTTCTTATCCCTTGATTGTCCAATCCTTACAAAAGCTGGAAGGAATTTTTTCAATATTTGAAGGACAAGAGTTTGTGGGGCTTATCCAGAAAATCAGGCTAGAAGACAGGAATCTTCATATCGGGAGATTTTTTATCAATCCTCAGAAACAGGGGCAGGGATTAGGTAGCCAGGCTTTAAGGAAATTTGTTAGTTTGGCCTTTGAAAATGAAGACATAGATACTATTTCTCTAAATGTCTACGAGGCAAATCAAACAGCTTACAATCTTTACCAAAAAGAAGGATTTGAAATCGTTCAAATGGTTGAAGTACCTGTACGAAAATATATAATGAGAAAATCGAGGTAAGGACTAGTTGATATCTAAAACTGCACCCGTACAATTTTTGGTTTTCAAACTTGTTGCAGAGAAATTTTCTTGATAAAATAGATACATGACTAGATATAAAGCAATCATTTCCTATGATGGCTACGCCTTTGCTGGCTTTCAACGGCAACCACACGCGCGTAGTGTCCAAGAGGAAATTGAAAAAACTTTAACCAAATTAAATAAAGGGCAGGCCATTACCATCCATGGTGCAGGGCGAACGGATAGTGGTGTTCATGCGCTAGGGCAGGTTATCCACTTTGATCTTCCCTATCAGATGGATGAGGAAAAGCTTCGCTTTGCTCTCGATACTCAAAGTCCTGAAGATATAGATGTCATTTCGATTGAGGTAGTGGCTGATGATTTTCATTGCCGTTATGCCAAGCATAGCAAGACCTACGAGTTTATCGTGGATAGAGGGCGTCCTAAAAATCCTATGAGACGTCATTATGCCACCCACTATCCCTATCCACTAGATGTGGAACGCATGCAAAAGGCTGTGAAGAAATTAGAAGGAACCCATGATTTTACCGGTTTTACTGCTGCCGGAACAAGTGTGGAGGACAAGGTAAGAACAATCACGGAAGCCAGTCTTAGGGTTGACGAGACCGGTCAATTTTTGACCTTTACTTTCTCTGGCAATGGCTTCCTCTATAAGCAGATTCGAAATATGGTTGGGACCTTGCTGAAAATTGGTAATAACAGAATGCCGATAGAGCAGATTGACCTGATTTTGGAGAAAAAAGACAGACAGTTGGCAGGTCCAACTGCAGCACCCAATGGTTTGTATTTGAAGGAGATTCGTTATGAAGAATAATCGTATTTTAGCACTTTCAGGAAATGATATTTTCAGTGGTGGCGGACTAGCCGCAGACCTTGCGACCTTTACTTTAAATGGTTTGCATGGTTTTGTAGCCATGACTTGCTTAACTGCTTTGACAGAAAATGGATTTGAGGTCTTCCCGACGGATGAGACTATTTTTCAACAACAGTTGGATAGTCTTAAAAGCGTAGACTTTGGAGGGATTAAGATTGGTCTCTTGCCGACTGTTAGTGTTGCTGAGAAAGCATTACATTTCATCAAGGAAAGATCAGGAGTCCCTGTCGTTCTGGATCCTGTATTGGTTTGTAAGGAAACGCATGATGTTGCTGTCAGCGAGCTTTGTCAAGAGTTGATTCGCTTTTTCCCTTATGTGACTGTCATTACACCCAATCTACCTGAGGCAGAATTGCTAGCAGGCCAAAAGATTGAAACCTTGGACGATATGAAGGCTGCAGCTCAAAAATTACATGACTTGGGTGCACCAGCAGTCATTATTAAAGGTGGGAATCGCCTTAGTCAGGATAAGGCTGTGGATGTCTTTTATGATGGAGTGAATTTTACCATTTTTGAGAATCCAGTCTTAGAAGGACAAAATGCAGGTGCTGGTTGTACCTTTGCATCTAGCATTGCTAGTCAGTTAGTCAAGGGAGAGGAGCTATTACCTGCGGTTGAGAGTTCTAAAGCCTTTGTTTACCGTGCTATCGCACAAGCAGATCAATATGGAGTAAGACAGTATGAAGCAAACCAAAACAAGTAAAATCGCCCTATTATCAATACTGACTGCCCTATCGGTAGTTTTAGGTTATATTGTCAAAATCCCAACCCAAACAGGATTTCTAACACTTTTGGATGCAGGAATATTCTTTACGGCCTTTTACTTTGGGAGTCGCGAAGGAGCTGTTGTCGGAGGATTAGCGGGATTTCTAATTGACCTGATTTCAGGTTACCCTCAGTGGATGTTCTTCAGCTTGATTTTCCATGGTTCACAGGGATATTTGGCAGGTGTTAAAGGGAAATGGCAGTGGCTAGGATTAGTCTTGGCAACCATCATCATGGTGGCAGGTTACGCTTTTGCATCGGCTTGGATGAATGGTTGGGGAGCAGCCATACCAGAAATCGTCCCAAATCTTGTGCAAAATATCGTTGGTATGACAGTAGGCTTTCTTCTTTGTCATAGTGTGAAGAAAGCTAGATAATAGTAAAAAGAGCAATCCTCCAAGGGAACTATTGAAAAAATTCTGATTTTTTGCTAAAATGAAAGCTATGAAAACACTCTATGATGTGCAACAATTTCTCAAACAGTTCGGCATTCTTGTCTATATGGGCAAACGCCTCTATGATATTGAACTAATGAAGATTGAACTTTCTCGTATCTATGATGCTGGCTTGATGGATAAGCTGGATTATCTTGAAGCAGAAGCAATTTTGCGTAGAGAGCACAAACTAGAATTAGACTATTTAGAAAAAAATGGAGATTAGATATTATGGTAACTTGGGTATTATGGGGACTTGTAGTGGCGATGTTGGCATGGATGGGATACAACTATCTTCGTATTCGCCGTGCAGCAAAAATTGTAGACAATGCAGAATTTGAATCTTTGATTCGTACAGGTCAGCTAATTGACTTGCGTGACCCAGCTGACTTCCACAGAAAACATATCCTCGGAGCTCGTAATATTCCTTCAAATCAATTGAAGACAAGTCTTGCAGCTCTTCGCAAGGATAAACCTGTCCTTCTATATGAAAACCAACGTGCGCAACGTGTAACCAATGCAGCACTTTTCTTGAAAAAACAAGGTTTCTCAGAAATCTATATCCTTTCTTACGGATTGGATTCTTGGACAGGCAAGGTTAAGACTAGCTAATATTCTGTAAAAAGTTATTGAATTGAAGATAAATCTAGCTTTTTATGATATAATTAATTTGTATTAAATTTAAGGAGTTTTTATTATGCAAGAAAAGAAAAAAGCATCACTTGTTTTAGGTATCCTATCTATCGTCCTTGGTTTGTTATCTCCAATCGTAGGTCTTATTTTGGGTATCATTGGACTTGTTTTGGCTAATTCGCACGAAAAACAATCTGAACTAGTGTATAAAACAGAAAAAATTCTCAATATCGTAGGTATTGTCATTTCTGTACTTAACTGGATTGCAGCCCTCGTAATGATTTTTGGCTAATCAAAAACAAAAAAGCTTTATTTTTAAAGCTTTTTTATTTTATTCACTTTTCTCTAAGTAGTTTTTAATAATTTTCAATTCCTCTTGATTCAAGAGTCGGTATTGACCTTCTGCTAGGTCAGGATCTAATAGAAAATCTCCGAACTGAACTCGTTTGAGGGCAGTGACCTTGACACCAACTGAGAGGAACATTTTCTTGACCTGATGAAATTTCCCTTCAGAGATGGTGATGGTGGCTCGGCTGATACTAGGACTTGAAGATAGAATCTCAAGCTGAGCAGGTTTACAAATAGTTCCATCAAGAAAGACAATTCCGTTTTTGAACTGCTGGATGTGATCTGGTGTGAGCAAGCCGTTCACCTCAACTTGATAAGTTTTATCGACATGATATTGAGGGTGGAGAAGTTGAAAACCTAGAGGGCCATTGTTTGTTAAGAGGAGGAGCCCTGTCGTATCTCGATCTAGCCGACCGATAGCATAGAGTTGGTCTGATTGGAGGTGTTGAGGTAGTAGGTCCATAACCGTTGGGAGCTTCTTGTCCTTGCTTGCTGTCACGACACCATTTGGTTTGTGAAGCATGAGATAGGTGTGCTCATATCCTTGGATTTTTCTACCCTGAAAAATCAACTCTTGTAATCCCGTATCAACATTCTGTGCAAGGGAAGTAGCAGGGACTTTATCTACTAAGATTTCTTTTTTTAGGAGAGCCTGTTTCATAGCTTTTCGACTGATTTTTTCCTGGGCTAATAAATTATCTAAACGCATACCAGCCTATCTTATCACAAGTCGGCATTTTTGAAAAGAAAAGATAAATCATGAATTTTCTTTTGAAAACATTTACACTTACTTGAGTTAAGTCATTTGCTTAAAATTGTGGTATAATCGTTCAGTTAGAAAATAAATTTGAAATAAATAGAGGAAATCATGACAAAATTAAGAGAAGATATCCGTAATATCGCGATTATCGCACACGTCGACCACGGTAAAACAACCCTCGTTGACGAATTATTAAAACAATCTGAAACTCTTGATGCGCGTACAGAATTAGCTGAACGTGCAATGGACTCAAACGATATTGAAAAAGAGCGTGGAATTACCATCCTTGCGAAGAATACAGCAGTTGCCTATAACGGAACTCGTATCAATATCATGGACACACCAGGACACGCGGACTTCGGTGGAGAAGTTGAACGTATCATGAAAATGGTTGACGGTGTAGTCTTGGTAGTGGATTCTTACGAAGGTACTATGCCTCAAACTCGTTTCGTATTGAAAAAAGCTTTGGAACAAGACCTTGTCCCAATCGTTGTTATCAATAAAATTGACAAACCATCAGCTCGTCCAGCAGAAGTAGTGGATGAAGTTTTGGAACTCTTCATCGAGCTTGGTGCAGATGATGATCAGCTTGACTTCCCAGTAGTCTATGCTTCAGCAATCAACGGAACATCTTCATTGTCAGATGATCCAGCAGACCAAGAGAAGACTATGGCGCCAATCTTTGATACCATTATTGACCACATTCCAGCTCCAATCGATAACTCAGACGAGCCACTTCAATTCCAAGTGTCACTCTTGGACTACAATGATTTCGTTGGTCGTATCGGTATCGGACGTGTCTTCCGTGGTACTGTCAAGGTTGGGGATCAAGTTACCCTTTCTAAACTTGATGGTACAACCAAGAACTTCCGTGTTACAAAACTCTTTGGTTTCTTTGGTTTGGAACGTCGTGAAATCCAAGAAGCTAAGGCTGGTGACTTGATTGCCGTATCAGGTATGGAAGACATCTTCGTTGGGGAAACAATCACTCCAACAGATGCAGTTGAAGCTCTTCCAGTTCTTCACATCGATGAGCCAACCCTTCAAATGACCTTCTTGGTTAACAACTCACCATTTGCTGGTCGTGAAGGTAAATGGGTGACTTCTCGTAAGGTTGAAGAACGTTTGCAAGCAGAATTGCAAACAGACGTATCTCTTCGTGTAGAACCAACAGACTCACCAGATAAATGGACAGTTTCAGGACGTGGGGAATTGCACTTGTCAATCCTCATCGAGACTATGCGTCGTGAAGGTTATGAGCTTCAAGTATCTCGTCCAGAAGTTATCGTCAAAGAAATCGATGGTGTGAAGTGTGAGCCATTTGAGCGCGTGCAAATCGACACACCAGAAGAATACCAAGGATCTGTTATCCAAAGCCTTTCTGAACGTAAGGGTGAAATGTTGGATATGATTGCAACTGGTAATGGTCAAACTCGTTTGGTCTTCCTAGTTCCTGCGCGTGGTTTGATTGGATACTCAACTGAGTTCTTGTCAATGACTCGTGGTTACGGGATCATGAACCATACCTTCGACCAATACTTGCCATTGATTCCAGGAGAAATTGGTGGACGTCACCGTGGTGCCCTTGTTTCGATCGATGCTGGTAAGGCTACAACCTACTCTATCATGTCTATCGAAGAACGTGGGACTATCTTTGTCAACCCAGGTACTGAGGTTTACGAAGGAATGATCATCGGTGAAAACTCTCGTGAAAATGACTTGACTGTTAATATCACGAAAGCAAAACAAATGACTAACGTTCGTTCTGCTACTAAGGACCAAACAGCAGTTATCAAGACTCCTCGTATCTTGACACTTGAAGAATCACTTGAGTTCTTGAACGACGATGAGTACATGGAAGTAACGCCTGAATCGATTCGTTTGCGTAAGCAAATCCTCAACAAGGCAGAGCGTGAGAAAGCAAACAAAAAGAAAAAATCAGCTGAATAAGAGCTAGAAAGAGATAAAGATGGTCTATTTAATCATAGGGATACTCTTATTACTACTCTATGTATTTGCGACACCTCAAAGTATCAAGGGGACGGTCAACGTTGTAATATTAGTCTTTGGACTTGTTGCCCTCGTAATCTTATTGCTCTTGTCTGCCCTACAGATTTTCCAACTTCCAGCAGAAATCTTTATTACATTGGGAATGCTGGCTCTTACTTATTTTAGTTTGAGAGATATCAGTCACATGTCGATTCGAAAGAAGCGCGAAAATTAAATCTATTCATAACAAAAAACTTCTATCAGCAACTCAGTTGCCGATAGAAGTTTTTATTTGTTACTGTTTTTGTTAGAATAACGGTTGTAGAAATCTACTTTTATCTGGATAAAATGTTCTAATTCACGAAAGAGTTGTAGAAGCGTAGCCCGTGTCTCAAACTCTTCTCTAGTTTTAGGGAGAGAGCGATTGCGAAACACCTCTAGGTAGCTCTCAATATCATTCAATAAGTCGTAGGCTGGATTGGTTTGACTTAGTTGGCTAGCTGTTTTTGAAAAGAGCTGGGCGACAATCAAACTCTCACTAGCGGCTAGTTGGCATGTGTTGATTTGTTGAGCCATATTTCTTAAGATACGCGTTTGTCTTTGTCGCATCTCAAAGTAGTGGATATGATAATCTGTCTGGTGAAAGAGATGGTCAGAGTGATCGAGGTAAACTAACTTAAGAGCATCCTCAAGTAGTTGATCAAGTTCATTTACAAGTTGAGCCTGATTACGGCCATCTCCTCTTTTCAGATAGTAAGAAAGCCGTAGGAGAACATCTTTGAGTTTTTCTTCAACAAGCGTATGATAATGTTGAATTTCTTTTTCACGTGAAGGCATGTAGAGATTGACCAGAAGTGCAAAGCCAGTACCGATTAGGAAGAGTAAGAGCTCATTCAGTAAAAGTGCCGGTGCTGTTGATTGTTGGATTAAGAGATGGCTAACCAGAACGCTACTAGGAGTGATTCCAATTTCCCAACCCAGTTTATAGGCTAGAGGAACATAGATTGCTAAGTAAAGTCCAAAGCTCCAGATATGATAACCAGTTAGTTTAAAGGCAATAACACCAACTAAGAGAGCTAGAAGAGTTGAAAAAAGACGATTGCGGGCTAGCTTGATCGTGCTTCTTCGAGTATCAGAAAGACTCAAGATAGCAATGATACCAGCTGAAACAGCTGATGACAAATCAAAAAAGTAGGCTAGTAAACAAGCAAAACAAGTTGCTAGGACTAGTTTAAGAGTGCGTTGTGTGATAGACATAGAATACTTTCCTTGAGATAAATGCTTTAAAGTTATAGTAGTAGGTGAGGTAGAAAGGTCTATTCCAAGAGAGTTATTGAGAAAATAATTTGTTCTCCATGTAGTGGTTTGATTATAGTATAAATATGTTTTGAAATCAAGTGAATCTAATAATAGTATAGGCAGAATGAATATTTATGAAGCCAGACACAACTTCGTTTTGTGGTATAATAATTAGAAAGGAGTTTTACATGCAAGAATTTTTTAAAAGTTATTTTAATAAGCTAGATTTAACAACGGTATTTGAGAATCTTTTAACGAAAGTGATTTCTCTTTTAATTTTATTTGTGCTATTTTACATAGCTAAACAGCTTCTCCATGCAGCTGTCAAGAGAATTGTGAAGCCTTCACTTAAGTATTCAAAGCGTGATGCAGGACGACAAAAGACAATCTCGCGTTTATTAGAAAATATTTTTAATTACACCCTTTATTTCTTTTTAGTCTACTGCATTTTGTCTATCCTAGGACTACCTGTATCCAGTTTACTAGCTGGTGCTGGGATTGCCGGGGTTGCAATTGGTATGGGGGCGCAGGGCTTCTTATCAGATGTTATCAATGGCTTCTTTATTCTCTTTGAACGCCAGTTGGATGTAGGAGATGAAGTTGTTTTGACAAATGGTCCCATTACTGTATCGGGAAAAGTAGTTAGTGTCGGAATTCGAACCACTCAACTAAGAGGTGAAGACCAGGCTCTCCACTTTGTTCCCAACCGTAATATTACTGTGGTTAGCAATTTTTCAAGAGACGAGTTGAACTGAAATTTTACTTGATTTGTGGTACAATAGAAAGAGTTTGGTAAAGGAGAAACGATGTTTTTAGATGAGCAATTAGGAAATGGTTGTGTTTGGATCAATCTAGATGTAGAAAAAATTAAAAATCTTGAAGATTTATCTGAAATCTACGGATTGGATAAGGAAACCATCGAATATGCGCTGGATAAAAATGAACGTGCCCATATGGATTACAACCGTGAGAATGGGACTGTGACCTTTATCTACAATGTTCTGGACTTAGAAAAGGACAAGGATTACTATGAAGCGATTCCCATGACCTTTATCGTTGAAAACAAACGAATGATTACCATCAGCAACCATAAGAATGCTTATGTCATTGATCAGATGTTAGCTTATCTGGATAGCCATGAGTTGCTTTCTATTTACAAATTTCTTTTTGCTAGTCTAGAAATCATTAGTAACGCCTATTATCCAATCATTGAAAAGATGGATAAGAGTAAAGATGAAGTCAACAGCTTACTTCGTCAGAGAACAACAAAGAAAAATCTCTTTGCTCTTTCCGACTTGGAGACTGGTATGGTTTACTTAACGGCAGCGGCAAAACAAAATCGACTCCTCTTGGAACATATCCAGAGCCATGCTCTTTATCGGAGATTTAATGATGTCGAACGAGAGCAATTTGATGATGCGATGATTGAAGCCCATCAGTTGGTGTCTATGACAGACTTGATTTCTCAAGTCTTGCAACAACTCTCTTCTTCTTACAACAACATCCTAAACAATAACCTGAATGATAGTTTGACAATTTTGACTATTATCTCCGTTTTACTAGCAGTACTTGCGGTTATTACAGGTTTCTTCGGAATGAATGTTCCTCTACCATTTACAGAAGAGCCAAATGCTTGGATTTATATCTTAATAGCTAGCTTGATTTTATGGGCAGCCTTATCTCAATGGCTGAAGAAAATTACTAGAAAATAAAAGAGAAGGAGCCAGAATGGCGATTGAAAATTACATGCCGGACTTTGCTGTAGAAGCAGTTTATGATTTGACAGTCCAAGGCCTGAAAAACCAAGGGATCAAAGCTGTTTTGGTGGATTTGGACAACACTCTGATTGCTTGGAATAACCCTGATGGGACTTCAGAGATGAGGCAGTGGTTACATGACCTTCGTGATGCTGGTATTCGCATTATCGTAGTGTCTAATAACTCTAAAAAACGAGTTCAACGTGCAGTTGAAAAATTTGGGATTGACTATGTTTATTGGGCTTTGAAGCCCTTTACTTTCGGGATTGACCGCGCCATGAAGGAATTTCACTATGAGAAAAACGAAGTGGTTATGGTTGGAGATCAGCTCATGACGGACATTCGAGCGGCTCACCGTGCAGGTATTCGTTCGATTTTGGTCAAACCTTTGGTCCAACATGACTCTATCAAAACACAGATTAACAGAGCTCGTGAGCGCCGTGTCATGAAACAAATCACTGAAAAGTACGGGCCTATCACATATAAAAAAGGAATCTAACTATGGAAGAAATTCTCTGTATTGGTTGTGGAGCAACCATTCAGACGACAGATAAGACTGGTCTAGGCTTTACGCCTCAGTCAGCACTTGAAAAAGGTTTGGAAACTGGAGAGGTTTATTGCCAACGTTGTTTTCGTCTTCGTCATTACAATGAAATCACAGATGTCCAGTTGACGGATGATGATTTCCTCAAACTCTTGCACGAGGTAGGAGACAGTGATGCCTTAGTAGTGAACGTCATCGATATCTTTGACTTTAATGGCTCTGTTATCCCAGGATTGCCTCGCTTTGTATCAGGCAATGATGTTCTCTTGGTTGGGAATAAAAAAGACATCCTACCTAAGTCTGTTAAGCCTGGTAAGATTAGTCAATGGCTCATGGAACGTGCCCACGAAGAGGGTCTTCGTCCTGTCGATGTCGTCTTGACTTCAGCCCAAAACAAGCATGCTATCAAGGAAGTCATTGATAAAATTGAGCACTATCGTAAGGGTCGTGACGTCTATGTAGTTGGGGTTACCAATGTTGGGAAATCAACTCTTATCAACGCAATTATCCAGGAAATTACGGGTGACCAGAACGTCATCACAACATCACGTTTCCCAGGGACAACCTTAGATAAGATTGAGATCCCACTTGATGATGGTTCTTATATCTATGATACACCGGGAATTATCCATCGTCATCAGATGGCCCACTACTTGACGGCTAAAAATCTCAAGTATGTCAGTCCTAAAAAGGAAATCAAACCTAAAACCTACCAGCTCAATCCTGAGCAAACTCTCTTTTTAGGAGGTTTGGGACGCTTTGATTTCATTGCAGGAGAAAAGCAAGGTTTCACAGCTTTCTTTGACAATGAACTCAAACTTCACCGCACCAAGCTAGAAGGAGCCAGTGTCTTTTACGACAAGCACCTGGGAACCCTTCTCACACCGCCAAATAGCAAGGAAAAAGAAGATTTTCCAAAACTGGTCCAACATGTCTTTACTATCAAGGACAAGACAGACCTAGTTATTTCAGGACTAGGCTGGATTCGTGTAACAGGAACTGCCAAGGTCGCCGTCTGGGCACCAGAAGGCGTCGCAGTCGTCACACGAAAAGCAATTATTTAAAATAAAATCAATGAGCGAACAAAGTGAGCTCATGTAGGGATAGTTATTGCCGTGGTGTGATTGCCAATCTATAGATTGGCAAGGGGCGCAATTGAGACCTAGGCTCAATTGTGAGGTCAGGAAATCCATTTTTCAAAGATGAAATCTTTGGGAAATTAGTTCCGACCGTCCCCCACCACCTAAAATAACTATCAAAAAAGGAAGAAAGAATATGTCATTAACATCAAAACAACGTGCCTTCCTCAACAGCCAGGCACATACCCTCAAACCCATCATCCAAATCGGGAAAAATGGTCTCAACGACCAAATTAAAACAAGTGTTCGTCAGGCTCTTGACGCTCGTGAATTGATCAAGGTTACTCTCTTGCAAAACACAGACGAGAATATCCACGAAGTAGCTGAAATCTTGGAAGAAGAAATCGGTGTGGACACAGTTCAAAAAATCGGACGCATCTTGATTTTGTATAAACAATCAAGCAAGAAAGAAAATCGAAAGATTTCTAAAAAAGTTAAAGAAATTTAAAACTTTACTCCAATACTGTTTTTACAGAAGACTAAAGGAGATTAGCCTATGGCAATCGAATTATTAACTCCCTTTACAAAAGTGGAGTTAGAGCCAGAAATCAAGGATAAAAAACGTAAGCAAGTTGGAATCTTAGGGGGAAATTTTAACCCTGTTCACAACGCCCATCTTATCGTGGCGGACCAAGTACGCCAGCAGTTGGGATTGGATCAAGTTCTGCTCATGCCCGAATACCAACCACCTCACGTAGATAAAAAGGAAACCATCCCTGAGCACCATCGCCTCAAGATGCTTGAATTAGCTATCGATGGAATCGAAGGTTTAGCTATTGAGACAATCGAGCTGGAGCGCAAGGGTATTTCTTACACCTACGACACCATGAAGCTTCTAACAGAGAAGAATCCAGACACAGATTACTATTTCATTATCGGTGCCGATATGGTAGACTATTTGCCTAAGTGGTATAGAATTGATGAGTTGGTGGAACTAGTTCAGTTTGTGGGAGTTCAGCGACCACGTTACAAAGCAGGGACTTCTTATCCAGTCATCTGGGTGGATGTGCCTCTCATGGATATTTCATCTAGTATGGTGCGTGATTTTATCGCTCAAGGACGAACACCCAACTTTCTCTTGCCTAAGCCAGTGCTAGACTATATCGAGAAAGAAGGACTTTACTGATGGCATACCAAGACTATATCAACTGTTCCCGTGAAGAATTGTTAGAAAAAATGGCGGAGCTTCTACCTGAAAAACGCCTAACCCATTGTCTGGGTGTAGAGAGTGCAGCCATAGAGCTTGCCCAGCGATTTGGAGTCGATGTTGAGAAAGCTGGTCTAGCAGGCCTCCTTCATGACTATGCTAAAAAGTTGTCAAACCAGGAATTTCTAGACTTGATAGATCGTTATCAACTTGACTCTGATCTTAAAAACTGGGGCAATAATGTCTGGCATGGTATGGTCGGAATTTACAAGATTCGAGAAGATTTGAACTTGCAAGACTCTGAAATTTTGCGCGCAATAGAAATCCATACAGTCGGGGCTGATCAGATGACGGACCTTGATAAGGTTATCTACGTCGCAGACTACATCGAGCACAATCGTGCCTTTCCAGGGGTGGACCAGGCGCGTGAGATTGCAAGTTTATCACTCAATAAGGCAGTGGCCTATGAGACTGCTCGTACTGTGGAGCATTTGGCTCACCAGGGATTTCCCATCTATCCCCAAACCCTTGAAACCTATAACGCCTATGTGCACTATTTGAAAGAGGACTAAATGAACGAAAAAGAATTACTAGAACTAGTCGTGAAAGCGGCTGATGAGAAACGTGCCGAGGACATTCTCGCACTTGATGTACAAGAATTGACCAGTGTGACAGACTACTTTGTCATTACTAGCTCTATGAATAGCCGTCAATTAGACGCTATCGCTGAAAATATCCGTGAAAAAGTAGCTGAAGCAGGCTTTAAAGGTAGCCATGTAGAAGGCGAAGCAGCTGGAGGCTGGGTCTTGCTAGACCTTGGTGGAGTCGTTGTGCATATCTTCTCAGAAGAAATGCGTGCCCACTATAACCTAGAAAAACTATGGCATGAGGCGGATTCAGTAGATTTATCTGAAACCTTGGACTAGTAGATGAACTCAGTTGTAGTCAACTGAGTTTTATTTGCTTATGTTAGAAGAAAATTGTTAGAAAGGATTTGAACCCGTCCTGTAATTCTCGGAAAATAGACAGCCTTCCTTGGAGCTTGGCTCCATCGTCAGGCTCCTAATTTTCTATCGAATTATGGGCGGACTTGGTATCATGTTTTATGGCAACATACGAGACTTTTGCGGCTGTTTACGATGCAGTCATGGATGATAGTTTATACGACAAATGGACGGATTTTTCCCTCCGGCATTTGCCCAAGACTAAGGAGAAAAAGAAACTCTTGGAACTAGCTTGTGGGACAGGGATTCAGTCTGTGCGATTTTCTCAGGCTGGTTTTGATGTAACTGGGCTTGATTTGAGTGCAGATATGTTGAAGATTGCTGAGAAGAGAGCTGCTTCAGCCAAGCAAAAGATTGATTTTATGGAAGGCAATATGCTGGATTTATCCAAGGCTGGTAAATACGACTTTGTGACCTGCTATTCCGATTCTATCTGTTATATGCAGGATGAGGTGGAAGTAGGGGATGTCTTTAAAGAAGTCTATAATGCTCTCAATGAGGACGGAGTTTTCATCTTTGATGTGCATTCGACTTACCAGACTGACGAGGTTTTTCCTGGCTATTCCTATCATGAAAATGCAGAAGACTTTGCCATGCTCTGGGATACCTACGAGGATGCAGCACCACATTCTATCGTGCATGAGTTGACCTTTTTTATCAAGGAAGCGGATGGTTCCTTTAGTCGTCACGACGAAGTGCATGAGGAGCGAACCTACGAAGTCTTGACCTATGATATTTTGCTAGAACAGGCTGGTTTCAAATCCTTCAAACTCTACGCAGACTTTGAGGATAAGGAACCTACAGAAACTAGCACTCGTTGGTTTTTTGTGGCACAGAAGTAGGAGAACATCATGACCATCATAGGTATTATCGCGGAGTTCAATCCTTTTCATAATGGCCACAAATACCTGCTAGAACAGGCGGATGGGTTGAAAATTGTTGCCATGTCTGGGAATTTCATGCAGAGAGGCGAGCCGGCTATCGTTGACAAGTGGACACGGGCTCAAATGGCACTAGAGAATGGAGCGGACTTAGTAGTAGAATTGCCCTTTTTAGTCAGTGTACAGGCAGCAGATTTCTTTGGACAAGGAGCAGTAGATATCTTGGCTCGTTTGGGCATAGATACCCTTTCCTTTGGGACAGAGCAAGTTCTGGATTATCAAAAAATCGTTGACTTATATGCAGAGTGTGGTCAAGAGATGGAGGATTTTGTGGATAAACTGCCTGACTCCCTCTCCTACCCTCAGAAAACGCAAGCTATGTGGAAGGAATTTGCAGGTCTTGATTTTTCGGGTGATACGCCCAATCATGTCTTAGCTCTTGCCTACGCCAAGGCAGTTGCTGGACGAAACATCAAACTTCATCCAATCAAGCGTCAGGGAGCAGGATATCATTCTGTGGACAAGGATGTGGACTTTGCTTCGGCGACAGCTATCCGTCAGCACCAAACAGATCAAGATTTCTTAGAACGCTTTATGCCTTCTGTTACTCTTTTTGAGCAGACGAGTAAGCTGAGTTGGGAAGATTATTTTTCACTTTTACGCTATCAAATCTTGTCAAATCCAGATTTAAGTACTATTTATCAGGTTAATCAAGAGATGGCTGTGCGTATTAAGGAAGCCATCAAAATAGCAAAATCTATTGAGGAATTGGTTGAGTTAGTAGCTACCAAACGCTACACCAAGGCGCGTGTGCGACGCCTCTTGACCTATATCTTGGTGCAGGCTAGAGAAAGTGACTTGCCAGAAGCCATTCATGTCCTAGGTTTTACCGAAAAAGGTAGACAACATCTTAAAGCTCTCAAGGAGCAGGTCAATCTCGTCAGCCGTATCGGTAAAGAACCCTGGGATGCCATGACTCAAAAGGCAGACCAAATTTATCAACTGGGACACCCTAGTATCGCAGAACAAAATTTTGGTCGAGTGCCAATCAGAATTGAAACAAACTAAGTCTACTGAGAGGTGGACTTTTTTCTTATTTTTTGCAAAAAAATTCTTTTAAAAAATAGTTAGGTTTAAGAAGCTTATTTTGCTAAGGAAAATGAAGATATTGCTCCTAAAAATAACTAAAACAACTTCCATTTAAGGTTTGTTAAAAATATTTTTTTGTGGTAAAATGTATAAGAATGTATGTCATTCAGATAAACAAATAAATTGAGGTAAAAACATGGAAATTATGACAATTGTTATAGTTGTTTTTGCCGTCATCATTGGTTTAGTCATTGGATATGTCAGCATCTCAGTCAAGATGAAATCATCACAAGAGGCTGCAGAGTTGATGCTTTTAAATGCTGAACAAGAAGCAACTAATTTACGAGGACAAGCTGAGCGCGAAGCGGATTTATTAATCAATGAAGCTAAAAGCGAAAGCAAATCCCTTAAAAAAGAAGCACTATTGGAGGCTAAAGAAGAAGCCAGAAAATACCGCGAAGAAGTGGACGCTGAATTTAAGTCGGAGCGTCAAGAACTCAAGCAAATCGAAAGTCGTTTGACGGAGAGAGCTACGAGCCTTGACCGTAAAGACGATAATTTGACGAACAAAGAAAAAACACTTGAACAAAAAGAACAAAGTATTTCTGATAGAGCAAAAAACCTTGATGCACGTGAAGAGCAACTAGAGGAAATTGAAAAGCAAAAGCAAGCTGAACTAGAGCGTGTCGGAAGTTTGACACAATCAGAGGCAAAAGACATTATCTTAGCCCAAACAGAAGAAGACTTGACCAAGGAAATTGCTAGTCGCATTCGTGAGGCGGAGCAAGAAGTTAAGGAACGTTCTGATAAGCTTGCTAAGGATATCCTGTCCCAAGCGATGCAGAGAATTGCTGGTGAGTATGTAGCTGAGTCTACCAACTCGACAGTTCATCTGCCTGATGATACTATGAAAGGTCGTATCATTGGTCGTGAAGGGCGTAACATCCGTACTTTTGAAAGTTTGACAGGGGTTGATGTCATCATTGATGATACGCCAGAAGTGGTAACCTTGTCAGGTTTTGATCCTATCCGCCGTGAGATTGCCCGTATGACGATGGAAACCTTGCTCAAGGATGGACGTATTCACCCAGCTCGTATCGAAGAGTTAGTTGAAAAAAACCGTCAAGAAATTGATAACCGTATTCGTGAATATGGTGAAGCAGCAGCCTATGAAATCGGTGCACCTAACCTTCACCCAGACTTGATGAAGATCATGGGTCGCTTACAGTTCCGTACTTCGTACGGACAAAATGTCTTGCGACACTCAATCGAAGTGGCTAAGTTGGCTGGTATCATGGCTAGCGAACTTGGTGAAAATGCAGCCCTTGCCCGTCGTGCAGGATTCCTTCACGATATCGGTAAAGCCATTGACCGAGAAGTAGAAGGTAGCCACGTTGAGATTGGTACTGAATTGGCTCGCAAGTACAAAGAGCATCCAGTCGTGATTAACACGATTGCTAGTCACCACGGAGATGTAGAGCCTGAAAGTGTGATTGCAGTTCTCGTTGCTGCAGCGGACGCCTTAAGCGCAGCCCGTCCAGGAGCTCGTAGCGAATCGCTTGAAAGCTACATCAAACGTCTCCATGATTTAGAAGAAATCGCTAATAGCTTTGAAGGAGTTCAAAATAGCTTTGCCCTTCAAGCAGGTCGTGAAATCCGAATCATGGTAAATCCAGGTCAAATCAAGGACGATAAGGTCACAATCTTAGCTCACAAAGTTCGTGAGAAAATCGAAAGCAACCTCGATTACCCAGGAAATATCAAGGTAACCGTGATTCGTGAACTTCGTGCAGTTGATTATGCAAAATAAATAAGAAAGAGCAGTTGAAAAATTACTGCTTTTTTGTTACACTAGATAGAAAGATTGTAGTAAGCAGAAATGCCTTCACAAAGAGAATTCTTAATGAATTTCCAAGGCATTTCACAAACTATCCAAAGGAGACATCATGGCAGACCGTGGCTTACTAATCGTTTTTTCAGGTCCTTCTGGAGTTGGAAAAGGAACGGTTAGACGAGAAATTTTTGAGAGTTCTGAAAATCAATTCCAATATTCTGTATCTATGACAACACGGGCTCAACGTCCAGGTGAAGTAGACGGAGTTGACTATTTCTTCCGTACGCGTGAAGAATTTGAAGAATTGATCCGTCAAGGACAAATGTTAGAGTATGCAGAGTATGTAGGAAACTACTATGGAACTCCTCTAACTTATGTCAATGAAACACTTGATAAGGGTATTGATGTCTTCCTTGAAATTGAAGTGCAGGGAGCTCTTCAGGTCAAGAAAAAAGTTCCAGATGCAGTCTTTATCTTTTTGACACCGCCAGATTTAGAAGAATTACAAGACCGTCTGGTTGGTCGTGGTACGGATAGCGCAGAAGTGATTGTCCAACGTATCGAAAAAGCCAAAGAAGAAATTGCTTTGATGCGTGAGTACGACTACGCCATTGTCAATGATCATGTTCCTCTTGCTGCAGAACGTGTGAAACGTGTGATTGAAGCTGAACATTTCCGTGTAGATCGTGTTATCGGTCACTATCAGGATATGCTACCAAAGTCTCCGACTATTCGATAAACTATAGAAAACAGGTACAAACAAATGATGCTTAAACCCTCTATTGATACCTTGCTTGACAAGGTGCCATCAAAATATTCACTCGTAATTTTGGAAGCAAAACGTGCTCATGAATTAGAAGCAGGAGCACCTCCAACACAAGAATTCAAATCTGAAAAATCAACTCTTCGTGCTTTGGAAGAAATTGAATCTGGGAATGTAACCATCCATCCAGATCCAGAAGGAAAACGCGAAGCTGTTCGTCGTCGTATCGAAGAAGAAAGACGATTGAGAGAAGAGGAAGAAAAGAAAATCAAAGAGCAAATTGCGAAAGAAAAAGAAGAAGGTGAAAAAATTTAAGGTTGGGGGGACTCAATCTTATTTTTTCTATTGCAAGAATACTCAATCAATTGAAACGATTTAAGTAGAGAAGGAGGTGAGGATATGGTTATTGCAAAAATCATTGTGGATGTTCCCTTGATGCAGACAGACCAACCATATAGTTACAAGGTCCCTGAGGAATTTGTAGATATGCTGGAAGTTGGCATGCGGGTTCATGTACCTTTTGGGAAGGGCAATCGCTTGATTCAGGGGATTGTTCTAGGATTTGAACAAGAGTCCGATGAGGAAGTGGCGGACGAGGATTTGAAAGAGATTGTCGAAGTACTTGATTTTTCTCCAGTCTTAACGGAGGAACAACTCTGGTTGGCCGAAGAACTACGTAAGTCAGTCTTTTCATACAAAATTTCGATTCTTAAAGCCATGCTTCCTGGATTTTTGAACTCTAGCTATGATAAGATTCTCTATCCTCTGGAAGGCTTGAGTCAGGAGGACAAGGAGCGCTTATTCGGTTCGCAAGAATCTCTAGCCTTTTCATCGCTTGACTTAGAAAAGCAGGCTGAGATGATGCGATTGACTCGCAAAGGGCTTTTGAAGTTAGAGTATCAGGCTATAGACCAGAAGAAGGTCAAAACACAGTCTTGGATTCAAGTGAATCTTGACAAATTAGAAAAGCTAGAAATCTCAAACCGCGCCAAGAAGAAATTGGAACTGCGAGATTATTTAGTAGCACATCCAGAAAGTACCCCTTTGGCTGCTTTGTTAGAACATTACTCACGGGAACAAGTCAACTTCTTTGTGGAACAGGGTGCTTTGACGATTCTTCAAAAGGAAGTTCAACGTTCAGCTACCTACTTTGAAGGAATCGAGTCAAATCAAGCCTTAGAGTTAAACCCAGAGCAAAAACTAGCCTGTGAGGCGGTTGTTGGAGCGATTGGGAAGCAACACCCTCCCTTTCTCCTTCAAGGAATCACAGGAAGTGGGAAAACCGAGGTTTACCTGCAGATTATCCAAGGTGCCTTGGATATGGGGAAAACAGCGATTGTTCTTGTACCAGAGATCTCTCTGACACCTCAAATGACTGAGCGCTTTATTGCTCGTTTTGGCGATAAAGTAGCCATTCTCCACTCAGGCTTGTCCAATGGTGAAAAGTATGATGAGTGGCGCAAGGTGGAGCGTGGAGATGCTCAGGTAGTTGTTGGGGCTCGCTCAGCTATTTTTGCACCTTTGAAAAATCTAGGCGTTATTATTATCGATGAAGAGCACGAGGCTAGCTATAAGCAAGATAGCAATCCTCGATACCATGCTAGGGATGTGGCTCTTTTACGAGCTCAGTACAATCAAGCTGCCCTAGTTCTTGGTTCTGCAACACCAAGTCTAGAAAGCCGTGCGCGTGCTGGTAAGGGTGTTTATCAACATCTACGTCTAACTCAACGGGCCAATCCTTTAGCAAGCATTCCTGAAGTTCAACTCATTGACTTTCGTGATTACATCGGGCAGAATGAAACATCAAACTTTACACCACCACTGATTGAGGCAATTCAAGATCGATTGGATAAAAAAGAGCAGGTTGTTCTCATGCTCAATCGTCGTGGTTATTCTAGCTTTGTCATGTGCCGAGAATGTGGGACTGTTGATACCTGTCCAAACTGCGATATTTCCTTGACGCTGCATATGGATACTAAGACTATGAACTGTCATTATTGTGGTTTTACGAAGAAAATTCCACATGTCTGTCCAAACTGTCAGAGTCGTAGCATTCGCTATTATGGAACGGGGACACAGAAGGCTTATGATGAGCTAGCGGAACTCTTTCCAGAGGCACGCATTCTACGCATGGATGTGGATACAACTCGTAAAAAGGGTAGTCACCAAGCTTTACTTGAACAATTTGGCAATGGTGAAGCGGACATATTGCTAGGAACCCAGATGATTGCCAAGGGATTAGATTTTCCAAATGTGACCTTGGTTGGTGTTCTCAATGCGGATACAGCCTTGAACCTGCCTGATTTTCGTTCTTCTGAGAGGACTTTCCAACTCTTGACCCAGGTAGCAGGCCGTGCCGGTCGCGCTGAAAAGGCAGGTCAGGTCTTGATTCAGTCCTATAATCCTAATCATTATGCCATTCGGTTCGCCAAGGATCAGGACTACGAAGGTTTCTATGCCTATGAAATGGGTATCAGACGTCAGTTGGGTTATCCACCTTATTATTTTACTATTGGAATCACCTTATCTCATAAAAAAGAAGAAGAGGTTCTTAGACGTGCTTATCAAGTCATGGAAATTTTGAGGTCAGGTTTATCGGATGCTTGTATCATCCTTGGACCAACACCAAAACCTATCGCTCGCACTCATAACCTCTATCATTACCAAATTTTGATTAAATACCGTTTAGAAGATGAGTTGGCTTCTACCCTTAATCAGGTCTTAGCCCTAACTCAAGAACGTGAAAATAGCGAACTTCGTCTCAGTATTGACAACGAACCGCAACAATTTTTATAGAAGGAGAAAAGATGACAAAACTAATCTTTATGGGAACTCCCAATTTTTCAGCAACTGTTTTAAAGGGGCTTTTGTCAGATGACCGCTACGAGATTGTAGCGGTTGTGACTCAGCCAGACCGGGCTGTCGGCCGTAAAAAAGTCATCCAAGAAACCCCTGTCAAACAAGCAGCCAAAGAGGCAGGACTTCCTATTTACCAACCTGAAAAATTATCGGGTAGTCCAGAAATGGAAGCCATCATGAATTTGGGAGCTGATGGGATTGTAACAGCAGCTTTTGGACAATTTCTCCCAAGTAAACTCCTTGATAGCATGGATTTTGCAGTCAATGTTCATGCTTCGCTTCTTCCAAAGCACCGTGGTGGAGCTCCTATCCATTATGCCTTGATTCAAGGTGATGAAGAAGCAGGAGTAACCATTATGGAAATGGTCAAGGAAATGGATGCAGGGGACATGATTTCTCGTCGCAGTATTCCCATTACTGATGAGGATAATGTTGGAACTTTGTTCGAAAAATTGGCCATTGTTGGGCGTGATTTGCTTTTGGATACTCTACCTGCTTATATAGCTGGCGAGATTCAGACTCAACCGCAAGATCCAAGCCAAGTAACTTTCTCACCTAATATCAAACCAGAGGAAGAAAAATTGGACTGGAACAAGACCAACCGTCAACTCTTTAATCAAATCCGTGGGATGAATCCATGGCCAGTTGCTCATACCTTCCTCAAGGGAGAACGCTTCAAAATCTATGAAGCCTTGCCTGTAGAAGGGAAGGGGAATCCGGGTGAGATTATTTCCATCGGTAAGAAAGAATTGATTGTCGCGACAGCAGAAGGAGCTCTATCTCTCAAACAGGTTCAACCAGCAGGAAAACCTAAAATGGACATTGCTTCCTTCCTCAACGGTGTTGGACGAAGTTTGGCTGTAGGAGAACGATTTGGTGACTAAAGTAGAAACGGCTAGAAACTTAGCCTTAAAGGTGCTAGAGGATGTCTTTGTCAATCAAGCCTACTCCAATATCGCCTTAAATAAACACCTCAAGGGAAGTCAACTGTCAGCAACTGACAAAGGTTTGGTGACAGAGCTTGTTTATGGAACCGTAGCTCGTAAACTAACTTTAGAATGGTATTTGTCTCACTTTATTGAGGATAGAGACAAGCTAGACAGCTGGCTCTATGTTTTGCTTCTCATGAGCGTCTATCAACTCCAATATTTGGATAAGCTTCCTGATCATGCAGTGGTCAATGAAGCGGTAGAAATTGCAAAACTTCGTAAAAAAGGTAGCGAAAAACTGGTCAATGCAGTCCTTCGCCGTATCTTGCGTGAGAGCTTGCCAGATATTGCCAGTATCAAGCGTAAGAACAAGCGTGATTCTATCGCCTACTCTTTGCCAGTGTGGTTAGTTTCTAAGCTCAAGGAAGAGTATGGAGAAGAGCGAGCGCAAGCGATTTTTGAAAGTCTATTAAAACGTAATAAAGCCAGTATCCGGGTGACAGATTTGAGCCGAAAAGAGGAAATTAAAGCTCTGATTGATGCAAGTGATTCTGCTTTATCAGCTTCTGGTCTGGTCAAAGAGCAGGGGCATTTTGCTGGTCATGACTTGTTTGCTGAAGGGGCTATTACTATCCAAGATGAGTCTAGTCAGTTGGTGGCTCCGACACTAGATCTGCAAGGAGACGAGCAGGTTTTGGATGCTTGTGCAGCACCAGGTGGGAAAACAGCCCATATGGCCTCTTATCTGACGACGGGTCAGGTGACTGCATTGGATCTCTACGACCATAAACTCACGTTGATTCAAGAGAATGCTGAGCGATTAGGCGTAGCTGACCGTGTACAAACACAAAAACTGGATGCTAGAAAAGTGCATGAGTTTTTTGACAAGGATCAATTTGATAAAATTCTAGTCGACGCCCCTTGCTCAGGGATTGGACTTTTGCGTCGGAAACCAGATATCAAATACAACAAAGACACTGCTGATTTCGCGTCATTACAGGAAATTCAGCTGGAAATATTAGGTAGTGTTTGTCAAACGCTACGTAAAGGTGGTATAATAACTTATAGTACCTGCACTATTGTCTCTGAGGAGAACTTTCAAGTTGTTCAAGCATTTTTAGAAAGTCATCCCGAGTTCGAGCAGGTTAAACTAGAACACGAATGCAAGGATATCCTGAAAGATGGTTGCATCCTCATTACTCCTGAATTATATGGAAGTGATGGATTCTTTATCAGCCAATTTCGGAAGGTATCCAATTAGGAAGGAACTGACACAATGGAGATTTCATTATTAACAGATGTGGGTCAGAAACGTACAAATAATCAAGACTATGTCAATCTTTTTGTCAACCGTGCCGGTCGTACGATGATTATCTTGGCTGACGGGATGGGAGGACATCGAGCGGGTAATATTGCCAGTGAGATGGCAGTTACGGACTTAGGTGTTGCCTGGGTAGATACTCAGATTGATACCGTTAATGAAGTTCGTGAATGGTTTGCAGAACATCTAGAGATTGAAAATCAAAAGATTTACCAATTAGGCCGAGATGAAGCATATAAGGGAATGGGTACAACTCTAGAAGCCCTTGCAATCATTGATAACCAAGCCATCTATGCTCATATTGGTGATTCTCGTATCGGCTTGGTTCGTGGAGAAGAGTACCACCAATTAACGAGTGATCATTCATTAGTCAATGAGTTACTCAAGGCAGGTCAATTAACACCTGAAGAAGCTGAAGCGCATCCACAAAAAAATATCATTACCCAGTCTATTGGACAAAAAGATGAGATTCAACCTGATTTAGGAATTGTAAGCTTGGAACCTGGTGACTATATCGTTATGAACAGTGATGGTCTCACGAATATGATTTCAGGAAGTGAAATCTATGACATCGTGACAAGTGATATTTCACTTGAAGACAAGGCGGCAACCTTAGTACGTTTTGCAAACAATGCCGGAGGGCTTGATAACATTACTGTTGCCTTGATTGCGATTGAGGAGGAATCAGAATGATCCAGATCGGCAAGATATTTGCCGGACGATATCGGATTATCAAACAAATTGGCCGTGGCGGGATGGCAGATGTCTACCTGGCCAAAGATTTGATTTTAGATGGGGAAGAGGTAGCGGTGAAGGTCCTGAGGACCAACTACCAAACGGATCCAATCGCTGTTGCACGTTTTCAGCGTGAAGCACGTGCGATGGCGGACCTAGATCATCCTCATATCGTTCGAATTACGGATATCGGTGAAGAAGACGGTCAACAATATCTAGCTATGGAATATGTAGCTGGGCTTGACCTCAAACGTTATATTAAAGAACACCACCCTCTATCAAACGAGGAAGCTGTTCGTATCATGGGGCAAATTCTCTTGGCTATGCGTTTGGCGCATGCAAAGGGGATTATTCACCGTGATTTAAAACCTCAAAATATACTCTTGACTCCTGATGGAACCGCAAAAGTTACTGACTTTGGGATTGCAGTGGCCTTTGCAGAAACCAGTTTGACACAGACCAACTCCATGTTGGGTTCTGTTCACTATCTATCACCTGAGCAGGCGCGTGGTTCTAAGGCGACCATACAGAGTGATATTTATGCAATGGGAATTATTTTCTTTGAAATGTTGACGGGTCATATTCCATATGATGGAGATAGTGCTGTTACGATTGCACTTCAGCATTTCCAAAAACCACTTCCTTCGGTCATTGCAGAAAACCCATCAGTGCCACAATCCTTGGAAAACGTAGTTATAAAAGCGACAGCTAAAAAGTTGACAGACCGTTATCAAACTGTCTCAGAGATGTATGTTGACTTATTGAGCAGTCTTTCTTATAACCGTCGAAATGAACCAAAGCTGGTATTTGAAGATACAAGTAAAGTTGACACAAAAACCTTACCGAAAATTTCACAATCTACTTTAACAGCGATTCCTAAAGTGCAACCAAAGGAAGAAAGTCCTCAGAACCAAAAGCCGACTCAAAAGGCAACTAGTAAAGAAACTGTTGCAAAACCAGTCAAGAAACGTCGTTTTAAAGCGAGGTATTTGGTGCTTTTGGCTAGCTTTATACTTGTTTTGGCTTCTCTCTTTTGGATAGTATCCAAAACACCAGCAACTGTTGAAATTCCAAATGTTGCTGGACAAACTGTAGCAGAAGCTAAGGAAAAACTTAAAAAAGCTAATTTTGAAATTGGCGAGGAAAAGTCTGAAGCTAGTGATACGGTAGAAGAAGGCCGAGTGATTCGAACGGATCCAGATGCTGGTTCGTCTCGTAAAGAAGGTATTAAAGTCAATCTCATTATCTCTTCAGGTCAGCAATCATTTAAGATTGGAAATTATATTGGACGCAATTCTACAGACGTCATTGCAGAGTTGAAAGGGAAAAAAGTTCCTGAAAATCTCATCAAGGTTGTAGAAGAAGAATCAAGTGAAACAGAGGCAGGACTTGTTATGAGACAGAGTCTACCAGAAGGAACCACTTATGATCTTAGTAAGGCGACAGAGATTACCTTGACAGTAGCCAAGAAGGTAACTAGCGTTCCTATGCCAAGTTATATTGGATCAAGCCTTGAATTTACCAAGAATAACTTGATTCAGATAGTCGGTGTTAAAGAGGCGAATATTGAAGTAGTAGAGGTTTCTACAGCACCAGAAGGGACTGTTGAGGATACTGTGGTTAGTCAAAGTCCAAAACCAGGTGAAGGTGTAGATTTGAATACAACTCGTATCAAAATTTCTATCTACAAACCGAAAACAACAACAACGACAACAAATCCTTCACAAGGAAATCCATATCGTGGAGAGACAACACCACAGATTAGAGAACCACAGACTACTACAGCTCCATCATCTAATGTTCCTTCAGAGAACCATAATGGTGAGAACTAATCAATCTTTGTCACAGTTTTTGTGACAAAGATTTTTTTTCCTTAAAATTTATGATAAAATAAAAAGAGTTTAAAAAGGAGGGGAACATGGACGAATCAAAAAAACTGAATGCAGTCATTGATGTCATTATGTTAGCAGGAACAATTCTGCTTCGCAATGGATCTGAAATCCATCGTGTCGAAGACACCATGATTCGAATTGCTCATTCACAAGGCATCATGGATTGTAATGTTTTGGCCATGCCTGCAGCTATTTTTTTCTCCATTGAAAATACAAATATCTCTCGAATGAAACGAGTAACCTCCTCTGCTTATAATATTGAGAAGGTGTGTGATGTCAATCAGATTTCACGGCAGCTTGTATCAGGGCGGCTTGATTTGGAGACAGCCTTTATTCAACTCAAGCAATTAAATGCGAAGGCATCTCCCTACACCAATGTTCAGCTAACTGCTGCAGCGACCCTTAGTGCTCCCTTCTTCTCGATCATGTTCGGGGGGAATGTCTACGATGCCATTGGTGCAGGAGTGGCAACCATATTTGCTTTCACCTGTTCTCTTTACGTAGAAAAATTTATCCGTATTCCCTTTATGACAGCTTTTACAGGTGCTCTTGTTTTTGGTTTGATTGCACAATTTTGGGCGCGCTATTCTGGCTTTCCTTCGACAGCCGATTTGGTCATTGCAGGTGCGGTCATGCCGTTTGTACCGGGAATTGCTCTGACCAATGCTGTTAGAGATATTATGACCAATCACATTAACTCTGGTATGAGCAAGATGTTTGAATCCTTGCTGGTTACCCTTGCCTTAGGGGCAGGCACCTCTGTCGCCCTCTTACTCATGAACTAATATGACTCTAACAACATTTTTATTGCAGGCTCTAGCTAGTCTGCTAGCTATTATCACTTTTTTAATCGTTTTAAACGTCCAACGTTCTATGCTCATTCCTGGTGGAGTTTTGGGAATGTCAATCTGGCTGCTCTATCTAATACTCAAGGAGCCAACCAATGTTATTTTGGCGACCTTTATTGCCGCTGTAATTGGTTCTTGTATCAGCCAGATTATGAGTATTCTCTACAAAACACCAGCCGTTGTGTTTGCTTTGGCCATCTTGGCTCCGCTGGTACCAGGGTATCTATCTTATCGAACGACTTCATTTTTTGTGACAGGCGACTATAGAAACGCCATTGCCAGTGCAATGTTGGTGATGATGTTGGCCCTTGTTATTTCAATAGGAATGGCAAGTGGGACAGTCATACTCAAGTTGTATTATTATCTCAAAAAGAATCGAGCTAGCTAAAACTCGATTTTTTCGTTGGTAGAGTGGCTGAAAGAACATGGATAGGACGATGGAAATGAACTTGATTTGGGGAATCAAGTCTTTTTTCGCTCATTTGACCTCAATTATGATAAAATAGAGGTGAACGAATTTTTATAATGAATGATAAAAATAGAGGTAAATATGAAAATCGGTATTGATAAGATTGGTTTTGCGACCAGTCAATACGTTTTGAAATTACAAGATTTAGCAGAAGCTCGAGGGACTGATCCTGAAAAATTGAGTAAAGGACTCCTTTTAAAAGAATTGAGTATTGCTCCTTTAACAGAGGATATTGTTACCTTGGCTGCCAGTGCAGGAGATTCTATCCTGACTGAAGAAGAGAAGCAAGAGATTGATATGGTTATCGTAGCGACAGAATCTGGAGTCGATCAAAGTAAGGCGGCTGCGGTTTTTGTACACGGTCTACTTGGAATTCAACCTTTTGCTCGTAGTTTTGAAATCAAAGAAGCTTGCTATGGTGCAACTGCGGCCCTTCACTATGCTAAGTTACACGTAGAAAATTCTCCAAAATCAAAAGTCTTGGTACTTGCTAGTGATATTGCAAAATATGGTGTCGAAACTCCTGGGGAACCAACTCAAGGAGCAGGTTGTGTTGCCATGTTGATTAGTCAAAATCCACGTGTTATGGTCTTCAACAACGATAACGTTGCGCAGACTCGTGATATCATGGACTTTTGGCGTCCAAATTATTCAACGACACCATTTGTAAATGGAGTCTACTCAACACAGCAGTATTTGGATAGCTTAAAAACGACTTGGGAAGAGTACCAAAAGCGTTATGATTGCGACTTGAATGATTTTGAAGCTATTTGTTTCCATTTGCCATATCCTAAGCTAGCTCTTAAGGGATTGAAAAAAATTCTCGATAAATCTCTACCTCAAGAGAAAAAGGATTTACTTCAAAAACACTTTGATGAGTCCATTATTTACAGCCAAAAGGTTGGGAATATCTATACGGGTTCACTCTTTTTAGGACTCTTGTCTCTTCTTGAAAATTCTGATAGTCTAAAAGCAGGGGACAAGCTTGCTCTCTATAGCTACGGAAGTGGTGCTGTATCTGAGTTCTTCAGTGTGGAATTGGTTGAAGGCTATGAACAGCAATTGCAGAAAAATCGCTTAGAATTGCTAGACCAGCGTCAAGCATTGAGCGTAGCTGATTATGAACGAATCTTTTTTGAGGAAACAAACTTGGATGAGACAGGTTCTGCAACCATGTCAGGTTATGAAGGACAAGACTATGCTCTGGTTGAGATTGTAGAACACCAACGTCGCTACAGCAAGGTTGAAAAATAATGAAAAAAAATTGGAATGGATTTGCTAAAAAATCAGCCCAAGAGCGCCTAGAGCTAGTGAAGTCTCAGGCGCTTACTTCTATAGAGGCGCAGGAAAGTTTAGACCGGAATGAAAATCTCAGTCTAGAAATTGCGGATCAACTGAGTGAAAATGTAGTAGGAACCTTCTCACTTCCATACTCAGTGGTGCCAGAAGTACTGGTAAACGGTCAAGAATACACCGTTCCTTATGTGACCGAAGAGCCATCCGTCGTTGCTGCAGCTAGTTTTGCTAGTAAGATTATCAAACGTGCGGGTGGTTTTACTGCTCAGGTTCATCAACGCCAAATGATTGGTCAGGTAGCTCTTTATCAGGTTCCAGATAGGGATAAAGCATGTCAGGCTATTTTGAGTCAGAAAGCAGAGCTACTCGAACAAGCAAACCAAGCCTATCCATCTATTGTCAAACGTGGTGGTGGAGCGAGAGAGCTAAAAGTTGAGAAAATTTCTGGTGAGGCTGACTTTTTAGTAGTTTATCTCCACGTGGATACTCAGGAAGCCATGGGAGCCAATATGCTCAATACCATGCTTGAAGCTTTAAAACCTAGCTTAGAGGCTCTAAGTCAAGGGCAAAGTTTAATGGGCATTTTATCCAACTACGCAACAGACTCTCTAGTAACTGCAACTTGTCGGATTGCCTTTCGTTATTTGAGTCGCCAGAAGGATGAAGCGCGTGAACTAGCTGAAAAAATGGTTTTAGCCAGCCACTTTGCTCAAGCAGATCCTTATCGAGCAACCACCCATAATAAAGGAATCTTCAACGGAATCGATGCTCTCTTGATTGCGACAGGAAATGATTGGCGTGCCATCGAAGCAGGAGCGCATGCCTATGCGAGTCATGATGGTGCTTATCGAGGTCTCAGTCGTTGGACTATGGATTTGGAAACAGAAGAGCTAATCGGAGAGATGACTATGCCGATGCCGGTTGCGACCAAAGGTGGATCAATTGGTCTTAATCCTCGTGTAGTCCTCAGCCATGAGTTGCTAGGTCATCCATCAGCTAAGGAATTGGCCCAAATTACCGTGTCAATTGGTCTTGCACAAAATTTTGCAGCTCTTAAAGCTCTTGTCAGCACAGGAATTCAGCATGGACACATGAAACTTCAAGCGAAGTCACTGGCCCTCCTTGCAGGAGCCACAGAGGCTGAAGTGCCTAAGTTGGTAGAAAGCTTGATTGCTGAAAAAACTTTTAATTTAGAAAAAGCCCAAACTCTTTTGAAAAACTTAAGATCATAAGAAAAAACTCAGACGAAACTAGTCTGAGTTTTTTGTTTAAATACTTTTACCTGGTAAGAGACTAACTGGTAAGAAATAACCAGTCGTAGCAACTTCTTTCCCCTCGATTTTTTGAAGTAGTAAATCAACTGTCAGGCGAGCAATTTCTTCCAAGGGTTGTTTAATGGTAGTAAGGTGAGGATAGAAATTTTCAATGAAATAAGTTCCGTCATAGCCGATCACTTTGAGTTTATCAGGTACAGAGATTCCAAGCTCCTGGGCAATCTTAATAACCAAAATAGCAGTCAAATCATCAGAGGCGAAAATCGCATCTGGTTTTTGTTTGGTCAGGATATTTTTAATTTCCATTTCCTTACGAAGGGGTGAAAAGTCACTGGAAACATTGATAATAGGAGCCTTTGGCAAGATTGAAGCAAAACCAGCATGACGAAGTCCAGTTGGTGAGTTGGAGTTATCATTACCTGTAATCATAATAACAGATTTGGCTCCAGTTTTAGCCAAGGTCTGAGCGGCTAGGACACCACCAGCATAGTTGTCAGAAGAAACGACAGGGATATCTGGAGACAGGTTACGGTCAAAAGAGATGATTGGAGCCGTTACGCGATTGTAGTCTTCAATTCCCAAGTTATGACTACCAGAGATGATTCCATCCACTTGGTTGGCTTCTAGCATTTCAAGATACTCACGTTCTTTTTCCGAATCGTGCTCACTATTGCAGATGATGGTCTTGTAGCCTTTTTTGAAGAGTTCGTGTTCCAATTTGTCAATCAATTCAGCATAGAAAACATGGCTAATTTTTGGGAAAATCAAACCGATTAACTTGGCTGATTTCCCTTGGAGGCTACGAGCAAGGTTGTTAGGTTTATAGCCCAACTCTCGCATGGCCTCATTGACCTTTTGGATGGTTTTTTCAGATAGATAGCCTTTTTTATTGATGACACGTGAAACAGTAGTAGGGCTGACACCAGCCAATTTTGCGACATCAGTCAGTTTTGCGACCATATTCTAATTCGTAGTAAGTTCCAGTTGGGTTTCCAGATTTAATGAGAATTCCATTTTGGTTCTCATGTGGGAAGACACGACCAGAAAATACTTTTTCTCCTTTATTGATGAAAATTTCAAAGACTGAGTTGTCGATGAAGATATTGACAGTAGTTGCTTGCTTGTCAATAGGACATGAGCGAGTAGTTCCAAATTCTTGAGCGTATTGCTCACCTGCTTGACTACGATCAACGGTTACTTGGCCATTGACAAGGTCGAAATTGATAGATAGCCCCTTTCCGTCTTTATCAGCAAGAAGGATGATTTCACTTTGGCTATTAGCCTCTAAGTTCAGCTCAAGTTCGTAGCTATTCTTAGTTTCAGAACGATTTGAAAATTCCTCTTTTGAAGCTCGAAGGTACTTGATGGCTTCTACAGGGTACTGATAGAGTTTGCCATCTTTAATGGTAAGTTCTTTTACCAATGAAAAAGTTCCTTGATGGTCAAAACGGTCAGATGGATAAGACACATCTGGCAAACCAAGCCAACTAACAGCGAGAGCACGTCCATCCGGAGCGTTAAAAGCTTGAGTAGCATAGGCTTCGAAACCATAGTCTAGATTGTGTAGTTCAGACACATCTACCAAACGAGCATTTTCAGGGTCGAAGGAAGCACCAATTTTATACATATTTGGATAAATATTGTCATATTCAAGAACTTTTTTATCCAAACCTTGTGGGCAGTAGAGAAGGACAGGTTGTTCTCCGACAAAGACAAGATTTGGGCACTCCATCATATAGGCAGTGCGGTCATTGTTGAAGTCCAAATCACCAACTTCTTGCCAGTTTGTATAATCATTATCGACTGCTTTGTAGAGACGGACGAATCCTTTTTTCTCCAAGTCTTGTCCACCAACGATTGCGTAGTATTGTCCTTTAAAGTTAAAAATCTGTGGATCGCGGAAGTGGTCGGTAGCATCAGCTGGTTGATCAATCAAGACCTTATCAATCTTTTCAATCTTGCCGTCCTTATCCATTAAGGCACCAATCTGATAAGGGTGACGCACCCAATTTTCATCACGGACATTTCCTGTATAGAATAGGAACAATTGATCACCAAACTGCATAGCAGATCCAGAGTAAGCGCCGTGGCTATCAAGTGGAGTATCAGGTAAGATTTTTACACCTGTTTCAGTAAAGTGAACCAAGTCGTCACTTTCAAGCTGAACCCAAGATTTCAATCCATGAGCTGCACCAAAGGGGAAGTTTTGGTAAAAGACAACCCACTTGCCATCAAAGTAAGAAAAACCGTTCGGATCGTTAAGGAGTCCTTCCTTTGGTTCAATGTGATAGCTGACATGCCATGGTGATTGCGCCATCTTTTCTTGGAGTTCTTTTCTTTCTTCTTGTGTCCAATCTTCATAGCGTCTATAACGACGCTCGGTAGTCCATTCCATTTATATTCCCTCCATAAATTCTACTATCTTTATAGTAAACGTTTCCTTATAAAAAAGCAAGTCTTTTATATCGAAGTTAAGAAAAAAATGTCAAACGATTGACAGATAATTAGAAACCTATTTTTATGAAAATCAATGAAAATATGAAAGTTTTTGAAAATATTCACATAAAAACATGTAGAGATAGGCGATTTTGAGAGAATTTTATTAAGAAAGTAGCAAAAACTATCAAAAATTTTAGCAATCAAAAAACTTTTTCTGCAAAACGCTTGACATATTTTTGAAAGATGATAAAATAATACTCGTAGGGCGAGTAAAATCGCTTTCAAACAAGAACAAATTTTTTTATAAGGAGATTTTTGCAAATGACCAATACAGAAATTGCAAAAAAAGTCATCGAAGCCTTGGGTGGACGTGAGAACGTCAACAGTGTAGCTCACTGTGCGACTCGCCTCCGTGTTATGGTAAAAGATGAAGCGAAAATCAATAAGGATGCTATCGAGAACTTGGAAAAAGTTCAAGGTGCTTTCTTTAACTCAGGTCAATACCAAATCATCTTTGGTACTGGTACAGTAAACAAGATGTACGATGAAGTCGTAGCTCTTGGGTTGCCAACATCTTCTAAAGAAGATATGAAAGCAGAAGCTGCAAAACAAGGAAATTGGTTCCAACGTGCCATCCGTACTTTCGGTGACGTCTTCGTTCCAATCATTCCAGTTATCGTAGCAACTGGTCTCTTCATGGGTGTTCGTGGTCTCTTGACTGCTCTTGGAATGACACTTCCACAAGATGTGACAACTTATACTCAGATCTTGACAGACACTGCCTTTATTATCTTGCCAGGATTGGTTGTTTGGTCAACCTTCCGTGTATTCGGTGGTAACCCAGCCGTTGGTATCGTTCTTGGTATGATGCTCGTTTCTGATTCACTTCCAAATGCCTGGGCTGTTGCGTCTGGTGGTGAAGTAACTGCAATGCAGTTCTTCGGATTTATCCCAGTTGTAGGTTTGCAAGGTTCAGTTCTTCCAGCCTTCATCATCGGGGTTGTCGGAGCTAAGTTTGAAAAAGCAGTTCGTAAGGTTGTTCCAGATGTACTTGACCTCTTGGTAACACCGTTTGTAACACTCCTTGTAATGTCAATCCTTGGA
This sequence comes from Streptococcus wuxiensis, assembly GCF_040888245.1. NCBI lineage: Bacteria > Bacillati > Bacillota > Bacilli > Lactobacillales > Streptococcaceae > Streptococcus > Streptococcus wuxiensis. The sequence continues at coordinate 59,870 of NZ_JBFNFE010000006.1, read as the reverse complement.
TTGTTTGTTATCGGACCAGTCTTTCACGTTGTTGAAAACTACATTCTCATTGGAACAAAAGCTATTCTTAACTTGCCATTCGGACTTGGTGGTTTCTTGATTGGTGGAGTTCACCAATTAATCGTCGTATCAGGTGTTCACCACATCTTCAACTTGCTTGAAGTTCAATTGCTTGCTGCTGACCACGCTAACCCATTCAACGCTATCATTACTGCAGCTATGACTGCTCAAGGTGCTGCAACTGTTGCCGTTGGTGTGAAAACTAAAAATCCTAAACTTAAAACTCTTGCTTTCCCAGCTGCTCTTTCTGCCTTCCTAGGTATTACTGAGCCTGCTATCTTCGGGGTTAACTTGCGTTTCCGTAAGCCTTTCTTCCTTTCATTGATTGCTGGTGCAGTCGGTGGTGGACTTGCTTCAATCCTAGGACTTGCTGGTACTGGTAATGGTATCACAGTCATCCCAGGTACAATGCTTTACATTGGTAATGGACAACTTCTACAATACCTTCTTATGGTAGCTGTATCATTTGCACTTGGTTTTGCTCTTACTTACATGTTTGGTTACGAAGATGAAGTAGAAGAAGCTGCAGGTGCTATTACTGAAGCTGAAACAGATCGTTTGACTGAAGAAGCAGTTACTGGTGCTGTTGTTGCACCGAGCGAAGGTGTTATTCAAACACCAATCGTTGGTGACGTTGTTGCTCTTTCAAATGTGAATGACCCAGTATTCTCAAGCGGAGCTATGGGACAAGGAATCGCCGTGAAACCTAGTCAAGATGTTGTCTATGCACCAGCTGATGCTGAAGTAACAATCGTCTTCCCAACTGGCCATGCTTATGGATTGAGAACAGCTAACGGTGCTGAAATCTTAATTCACGTTGGTATCGACACTGTTTCAATGAACGGTGAAGGCTTCAACCATAAAGTTGCTCAAGGTGACAAGGTTAAAGCTGGAGATGTTCTTGGAACCTTTGACTCAGCTAAGATTGCTGCTGCAGGTCTGGATAACACAACTATGGTTATCGTAACAAACACTGCAGACTTTGCTTCAGTAAATCCAGTTGCTTCTGGATCAGTTGCTAAGGGTGACGCAATCATCGAAGTTAAAGCTTAATAAAACAAAAAAACGAACAAATGTCATGTTTGTTCGTTTTTGCTTGAATGGTAAAATTTACAGAGGAAAATCTAAAATATTGAGCAATTTTCAGTCTGGAAATATGCTATAATAAAGAAAATAAATACAAGAGGTTAATCATGACAAAACTATACGGAAGCTTGGAAGCGGGCGGTACAAAATTTGTCTGTGCTGTCGGAGATGAAAACTATAACGTTGTAGAAAAGGTACAATTTCCTACAACAACACCTATCGAGACAATCGATAAAACGATCGAGTTCTTTTCAAAATTTGAGAACCTTGCAGGACTTGCCATTGGTTCATTTGGTCCAATCGATATTGATAAAAACTCAAAAACTTACGGGTTTATCACAACAACTCCAAAACCTAACTGGGGAAATGTAGACTTGCTCGGTGCCCTTCGTCGTGCTCTAAATGTGCCAATGTATTTCACAACAGACGTAAACAGTTCTGCATACGGTGAAGTAGTTGCTCGTAACAATGCTGGCGGTCGTATCGAAAACTTAGTTTACTACACAATCGGTACAGGTATCGGAGCTGGTGTTATCCAACGTGGTGAGTTTATCGGTGGTGTTGGTCACCCTGAAATGGGTCACTATTATGTGGCTAGACACCCAATGGATATTGAAAAAGAATTTAATGGTGTTTGTCCTTTCCATAATGGATGTTTGGAAGGTTATGCAGCTGGTCCAAGTTTGGAAGCTCGTACAGGTGTTCGTGGGGAAAACATTGAACTGAATAACTCTGTCTGGGATGTTCAAGCCTACTACATTGCTCAAGCCGCAGTGAATGCGACTGTAACTTTCCGTCCAGATGTCATCGTCTTTGGTGGTGGGGTTATGGCTCAACAACATATGCTTGACCGTGTACGTGAGAAATTCACAGCCCTACTCAATGGCTACCTACCAGTTCCAGATGTACGTGACTATATCGTGACTCCAGCTGTTGCTGGCAATGGTTCAGCTACACTAGGAAACTTCGTTCTTGCTAAGAGCGTTGCAAAATAAGAATAAAAAATTAGAGGCTGGGACAAAAAGTCCTAGCCTCTTTTTGATGTTGGAGTGTCGAGCAAGACGCAGTGGTTGAGTGGGCTCTACTACGCTGATGTCATCAGCTTTTACAGCCCTACTCAACTGCGCGGAGGTGGGACGACGAAATCGAATTCTAACGACTTACCGATTTCTGTCCCACTCTCTTTTTCTATTTTCGTTTCCTGATGGAAAATATTTTGCCAAGTTTCGTGGCGGCGCCAGATACTGGTGTGAATGGTGTCACCGACTTGATAGCGGATGAGTTTTGTTTTCTGACTGATCGAGGTTAGATGAAGCTCTTTAATGGCAGATGTCAGTTCTTTTTCAGCCTTATAGGCATCCTTGTCCAGTTCTTGGCCGTCCTGGCGGATATAAATGAAGTCTTCTGCAAGTAACTCTTCCAGTTGATTTCCTTGGTCAATCAGTTGCTCTCTCATGAGCAATTTTTTATAGACATTATCTAGGATTTCATCTTCAGGGATTGGTGCTGGTTCGATATGAATGTCTGTGTCAAAAACACCAAAGCGTTCTGATAACATTGATTCAACCTGGTCCGCAATTTCATGACTTTCAAAAACAGACAGGTCTGGGTTCATTTCCAGAGTAATGTCTAGATAAATATTGCTTCCGTAAGTACGACCGCGTTGAGATTTGACCTTGCTAATTTTAGGAATTTCCATGATAGCCTTTTGATAATCTTCTAGCAAGTGTTCGTCAAAACCGTCAGAAAGGCTGAAGGATGACTCGATAAAGATATCATAAGCAGTTTTAAGGATAAAGAAGGTAATGATAATGGCGACCAACTTATCCACGATTGGATAATTGAAGCTGCTGGCTAGAATAGCAATAGATGTTCCAAGAGAAGTCACTGCATCTGACAAATTATCCTTGGCTGCAGCCTTAAGGGCCTTGGACTTAGACTGTTTGCTCAGATGGGTATTGTAGAGATAAACGGCAAACATGATGATGGCAGAGATGACTCCCAGAGTCGCCCCAAGTGGATCAATGACCGTTTGCTCACGGCTGAGTATCTTTTGAATGGTATCCCGTAGAACATCAAAACCAACGTAAAACATGATGATGGAAGTGATGAGACTTGCCAAGTCCTCTATTTTCCAATGACCGAAGCGATGGTCTCTATCTGCCGGTTGGCGAGCCAAACGAATCCCGATGAGGAGGGCCACGTTTCCGACGATATCTGAAACGTTGTTAAAACCATCTGCCACCAAACTTGATGAATGGAGCAGGTGTCCGGTTGCTAGCTTAGCTGCAGACAAGAATAGATAGGTCAAAATGCTGATAATAGCACCACGCTCAGCTAATTTTAAGTTTGAAACCGATTGATTCATCTAACTTCCCTTCTAGCATTTTAGTATTCTTTCATTATACTGGTTTTCCAAGGAAAATTCAAATGGAGGAAAGTTTGAATTTTTACATTAAACTGGTTTTTCATAAGTAAATGTGGTAGAATTATTTAGATAATGGGAGGAATAAATGAAAAAGAATTATTTATTTACAGGATTAATATCTTTATTTTTTACCGTATTGGTTTGGCTAACTATGGTAACTAGTGTGAAAAAAGGTATTCCATTTTCAGATGCAAGTATTTTTGAATATTTTGGATATGCAATGAATAATGGAGAATTAATGTATGCTAATTTATTTGATCATAAAGGCCCTGTGATTTTTATTTTGAATTATTTAGGTTATTTAATTGGTGGGTCATTAGGCATAAAGCTTCTGTATTTGTTTTGTACTTTTTTCTTTTTTGTAATTAGCTTTTTGACTTCAAAGTTATTTACGGGAAATAAACAATCGATATTAGTTTTATTTTTAATTTTTTTGGTCTATGAACATTTTTTTGATGGTGGTTGGAGTTTAGAAGGGTATATTCTTCCTTTAATTTCTTACTCTTTATATGTGTTTTTAAAATTCTTCATTAAAAATAATATCAAAAATTATGAGATTATATTAGCGGGTTTATGTTTTGCAATTGTATTTTTTACGAAAGCAAATATGATTGGGATCTGGCTTATTTTTGGTCTTTATATAATAGTTCATTATGTTACCTTGAAAAGGTATAAAGATTTGATTAGTACAATTGTTAGATTTTTCATTGGAGTGTTAATTTTTACGATTCCTTTATTTATTTATTTAATTTATAAAGGTATTTTTTTTGAGATGTTATATCAATCGATAGGAATTAATTTTATATACACTACAGAATCTAATAATGGATCGATAAAAGAAATATTTAAATGGTATTTATCTCAATCTAATTCATTAAGTTTAAATTTAATGATTCTCATATCATCTTTTCTATTATGGGAAAAGTTTAAATATAAATCAATTCTATACCATGTCGCCTTCTTATTATGTTTGTTACTAGCTCTTATTTCGAAACGTAGTTATGGACATTATATTCTTGTAATTATTCCACTATTAGTACCGTATATTTCTTATATGTTTAACTTATTTAAAAATTTTACTATAAAGAAATTTACATTATTATTATTAGGTTTGTGTGTCATATATCTGGCGAACATTAATTATGTAAGGGAAAGCATAAAAACAAGAGATAGAAATTCATCTTATTTACAACAAAGTGTTGCAAGCTATATAAAAAGTAATTCTCAAGAGGGAGATAGAATTTATACTCATCGTCAAAATGGAACAATCTATTTATATAGTGAACGGTTATCCAGTACTAAATTTTTCTTTATTCCAGCTGTAACCAACGATAAAATATTAATCGAAGATTTCAAAAAATCCATTACTGAAAATCCTCCACTTTATATTGTTTTTGATACTGAATGGGATTATGGGAAATTGACAGATTCTTTTATAAAAGAATATGTACGTAGTAATTATAAGTTAGAAAAACAGATTGAAACATCTATGATTTATAGAAAAATAGGAAGTTAAGATGAGTAGAAATAACCCGATTTTATATATCGTGATTCCATGTTATAACGAAGAGCAAGTATTACCTTACACAAATCCAATGTTTATTGAAAAGATTGAATCTTTAATCAATACTGGACAAGTGCATCCAAACAGTAAAGTGATGTATGTCAATGATGGTAGTAAAGATGCGACGTGGTCATTAATTCAACAATATGCAAAAGAAAATAGTCATGTTGTTGGTATTGCACAAAGCAGAAATCGCGGTCATCAAAGTAGTGTTCTTGCTGGTATGTACGAAGCTGCAGAATTTGCGGATATCGTGATTACCATTGATGCAGATGGTCAAGATGATATTCATTGTATGAATCAGATGATTGCTGAATACAAGTCAGGCTCAGAGATAGTCTACGGCGTTCGAGATAACCGAGAGACAGATTCAGCCTTTAAACGTATTACAGCAGAGGGATTCTATAAAGTGATGCATTTATTTGGAGCGGATGTCGTTTTTAATCATGCGGACTATCGTTTAGTCTCCAAACGTTTTATTCATGAACTTGCTAAATTTAAAGAAGTAAACTTATTTCTTCGTGGCATTATGCCTCTTGTAGGATTTAAGTATTCCTACGTGACTTATAAACGTCATGAGCGAATTGCTGGAGAGAGTCACTATCCACTTTCTAAAATGCTTGGTCTAGCAATGGATGGTATTACGAGCCTATCTATTAAACCCATTCGCTTGATTACTAGCTTGGGAGTCTTGACTTCGTTTTTAAGTTTCTTATTGATAATCTGGGTTTTGTGGAGTAAATTTGCTGGTAACGTAGTAGCTGGATGGGCCAGTACTTACGCAATTGTAAGCTTACTTGGTGGAGTTCAACTGATTAGTCTTGGTGTAATTGGAGAATATATTGGAAAAATCTATTTAGAAACCAAGCGCCGTCCAAGATATATTATTAGTGAACGTACTTATAATGAGAATGAAGATTAACTATACCTCAACCCTTGAAAACTTTTGAAATTCTGATATAATAGAACTACTCAAGGGAGTAGCTGGCGGTTTACCGCGATAGTGTCGTCATTACGAATTATTTCCGGCACTATATTAAACAGCGAGACTTGTTTTTTTAAAAAACAGGTCTCTTTTTTGTAAAAAGAGGCCAAAAAGGAGGAGACTGTTTTGTCAAAAGAACAAAATAAAGACTTGTTTTACACACAAACCTCAGAAGAAGTCCTAAAGAACTTGGACTCATCGATCGAAGGTTTGTCAACTGCCCAAGCTCAAGAACGCTTAGCGACTTATGGTCGAAATGAGTTAGAAGAGGGAGAGAAACGTAGCCTATTAGCTAAATTCCTTGATCAATTTAAGGATTTGATGATTATCATCTTGCTCGCGGCAGCGGCACTTTCTGTGGTTACAGAAGGGATGGATGGTTTAACAGATGCCATTATCATCTTGGCCGTTGTTGTCTTGAATGCTGCCTTTGGGGTTTACCAAGAAGGGCAAGCAGAAGCAGCCATTGAAGCTCTGAAAAATATGTCTAGCCCGATGGCTCGGGTTCGTCGTGATGGTCATGTGATTGAGATTGACTCGAAAGAATTGGTACCTGGAGATATCGTCTTGCTTGAAGCGGGAGATGTGGTGCCTGCCGATATGCGTTTGCTTGAAGCGGCGTCTCTTAAAATCGAAGAAGCTGCTCTTACTGGTGAGTCTGTACCGGTTGAAAAGGATATTACTCAAATGGTAGAAGCAGATGCTGGTATCGGAGATCGTGTTAACATGGGTTACCAAAACTCAAACGTAACATACGGTCGTGGTATTGGTGTCGTGACCAACACTGGTATGTATACAGAAGTTGGTAAGATTGCAGATATGTTGGCTAATGCTGACGAGACAGAGACACCATTGAAGCAAAGCCTGGAACAATTATCTAAGGCCTTGACTTACTTAATCATTGTGATTGCAGTGATTACCTTCTTGGTTGGTGTCTTTGTTCGTGGTGAACATCCATTAGAAGGCTTGATGGTGGCAGTTGCCCTTGCAGTAGCGGCTATTCCAGAAGGGCTTCCTGCCATTGTAACTATCGTTCTATCTTTGGGAACTACAACCCTTGCAAAACGTAATTCGATTGTCCGCAAATTGCCAGCGGTTGAAACGCTTGGTTCAACAGAAATCATCGCATCTGATAAAACAGGTACCTTGACTATGAACCAAATGACGGTTGAGAAAGTTTATACCAACGGTCAATTGCAAAGCTCTGCAACAGAAATTGCGGCTAGCAACAATACCCTTCGTGTCATGAACTTTGCCAACGATACCAAGGTAGACCCATCTGGCAAATTGATTGGTGACCCAACTGAAACTGCTCTTGTACAGTTTGGTTTGGACCACAACTTTGATGTTCGTGAAGTCTTGAAGGATGAGCCACGTGTGGCTGAATTGCCATTTGACTCAGACCGTAAGCTTATGTCGACTATCCATAAGGAATCTGACGGTTCTTACTTTATCGCTGTCAAGGGTGCACCTGACCAATTGCTCAAGCGTGTGACTCGTATCGAAGTCAATGGGGAAGTTCGCCCAATCACAGAAGAAGATAAAAATGCCATCCTTGCAACCAACAAAGACTTGGCTAAACAAGCCCTTCGTGTCTTGATGATGGCTTACAAGACAAGTAACGAAATTCCAACCTTGGAATCTGAAATTGTTGAATCTGACCTTATTTTCTCTGGTTTGGTCGGCATGATTGACCCTGAGCGTCCAGAAGCTGCAGAAGCTGTCCGTGTTGCTAAGGAAGCAGGTATCCGTCCAATCATGATCACTGGTGACCACCAAGATACAGCGGAAGCTATTGCCAAACGTCTTGGAATCATCGATCCAAATGATACAGAAGACCATGTCTTCACGGGTGCTGAGTTGAATGAACTCACTGATGAAGAATTCCAAAAAGTCTTCAAGCAATACTCTGTCTACGCGCGTGTATCGCCTGAACACAAGGTTCGCATCGTTAAAGCTTGGCAAAATGAAGGTAAGGTTGTCGCTATGACGGGTGATGGGGTCAACGATGCACCTTCACTTAAGACAGCTGACATTGGTATCGGTATGGGGATTACAGGTACAGAAGTTTCTAAGGGAGCTTCGGATATGGTCCTTGCTGATGATAACTTTGCAACCATTATCGTAGCGGTAGAAGAAGGACGTAAGGTCTTCTCAAATATCCAAAAATCAATCCAATACCTCTTGTCTGCTAATATGGCTGAAGTTTTCACCATCTTCTTTGCAACCTTGTTAGGTTGGGATGTGCTTCAACCAGTGCATTTGCTATGGATTAACCTGGTAACAGATACGCTACCAGCCATCGCCCTAGGTGTGGAACCAGCTGAGCCAGGTGTCATGACCCACAAACCACGTGGTCGTAAGTCTAACTTCTTTGATGGTGGTGTATTTGGAGCAATCATTTATCAAGGGATTTTCCAAACTATGCTCGTTTTAGGTGTTTACGGATGGGCACTTCTCTTCCCAGAGCACCAAAGTCATACTGAAATCCATGCGGATGCCCTTACCATGGCTTTTGCAACTCTTGGTTTGATCCAATTGCTCCATGCCTTTAACGTTAAGTCGGTTTACCAATCAATCTTTAAAGTGGGACTCTTTACCAACAAGACCTTTAACTGGTCTATCCCTGTTGCCTTTGTCCTCTTGATGGTGACAATCTTGGTTCCAGGATTTAACAGTCTCTTCCACGTTTCTCATTTGAGTTTGACTCAATGGATAGTGGTCGCTGTAGGAGCACTCATGATTGTGGTTCTTGTTGAGATTGTCAAAGCAGTCCAACGAGCCCTTGGAAAAGATAAAAACGCTATTTAAGCACTATGAAAAGTCATCTTCGGATGGCTTTTTGTTTATATATAAAGATAAACTGCCAAAGATTTTGTGTTATAATCAAGTAGACTGATATCGTATGGAGGAAAGAGTCTTGGAAAAGAAAATTGTAACAGATATCTTGTTTTTGTCGCAGGTATCCCAGCCTGCTAGTCAGGAAGATCTACCCCTAGCAAAGGACTTACAAGATACCCTACAGGCTAACCGAGAAACTTGTGTTGGACTGGCCGCCAATATGATTGGGGTGCAAAAACGCGTCATTATTTTTAATATCGGCATGATTCCCATGGTCATGTTTAATCCTATTCTCCAATCCTTTGAAGGTCCATACAAGACGGAGGAAGGATGTTTGTCTCTGACAGGTGTCAGACCGACAACTCGGTATGAAAAGATTACCGTGGCTTATCGGGATATCCATTGGCAAGAACAGACCATTACCCTGACAGGATTTCCTGCTCAGATTTGCCAGCACGAACTGGACCATTTGGAAGGGATTATTATTTAGGCTTAAATCCTTGGTAGTCCTAAAAAAATATGCTACACTAACACTATGAAAATTCTAATCCCAACTGCAAAAGAAATGAACACCCAAATCTCTAGTTTAGAGGCACAACCTTTGCGTCCTGAAAGTCAGGCAGTGCTGGATGCATTGGCAAGATATTCTGCCCAAGAGCTGGAGAACTTTTACAAAATTTCCGCCGAAAAAGCGCAAGAGGAATATGACCATATCCAAGCCTTGAAAAATGGAACTGCGACAAACTATCCAGCCTTGCACCTCTTTGATGGACTCATGTATCGCAACATCAAACGGGACAATCTAACCAAGGAGGAGCAAGCCTATCTCGAAAAACACCTCATGATAACGTCAGCTCTCTATGGTGTGATTCCAGCCTTTGCGCCGATTGCACCTCACAGACTGGACTTTTTGATGAAGCTCAAAGTCGCTGGAAAAAGCTTGAAAAGTCACTGGCAGCTAGCCTATGAGGAGTCAATGAAAGACCAGGAGTTAATCATTTCTCTCTTGTCTTCGGAGTTTGAAAATGTCTTTCCTAAAGAAATTCGTGAGAAAATGGTGACCTTCAAGTTTATGGAAGAAAGAGATGGAAAACTTAAAATCCACTCAACCATTTCTAAAAAAGCTAGAGGTGCCTTCTTAACAGCCTTGATGGAAAATCAAGTAACTTCGGTTGAAGAGATTACAAAACTCAGCTTTGCAGGTTTCAATTATCGAGAAGACCTGTCTAGTGACAAGGAATTGGCTTTTGTAAAATAGAGTCTGTCCGAGATTGTATCAGGGCAGACTTTTTCTGTGATTTGGTGCTCCTATTTTTAGTTTAGAATGGTAGGAATTTTCTCACAATTTTGGTATAATAAGACTATTAGAAAATTTCGAGGAGACAAACATGTCAGTTAAGATTGCCTTACTTGGATTTGGTACAGTAGCCAGTGGTGTGCCATTCTTGCTAAAGGAAAATAGAGAAAAAATTGTTCAAGCAGCCCAGTCAGAAATTGAAGTCGCTAAAGTTTTGGTTAAAGACGATCAAGAGAAAGCACGCTTGTTTGAAGCAGGAAATGATTTTAATTTTGTAACCAATATCGATGAAATCTTGTCAGACAAAGACATCACTATTGTTGTTGAGTTGATGGGGCGTATCGAACCTGCTAAAACATTTATCACTCGTGCTTTAGAAGCAGGGAAACACGTCGTGACAGCTAACAAGGATCTTTTGGCAGTTCATGGTGCAGAATTGCTTGAGGTAGCAAAAGCTCACAATGTTGCCCTATACTATGAAGCAGCTGTTGCAGGAGGAATTCCAATCCTTCGTACCTTGGTTAACTCACTAGCGTCAGACAAGATCACTCGTGTTCTTGGTGTTGTCAATGGAACATCTAACTTCATGATGACCAAAATGGTAACAGAAGGTTGGTCTTATGAAGATGCTTTGGCAGAAGCCCAACGACTTGGTTTTGCTGAAAGCGACCCTACCAATGATGTTGATGGAATTGATGCGGCTTACAAGATGGTCATCCTCAGTCAGTTCGCCTTTGGAATGAATGTTAAGTTTGAAGATGTGGGTCACCAAGGAATTCGCAACATCACTCCAGAAGATGTGGCAGTAGCTCAAGAACTTGGTTATGTTGTGAAATTAGTTGGTTCTATCGAAGAAACAGCTTCAGGAATTGCTGCTGAGGTTACGCCAACCTTCCTTCCTAAAACTCACCCGCTTGCAAGTGTTAATGGTGTTATGAATGCTGTCTTTGTGGAATCTATCGGTATCGGCGAGTCTATGTACTATGGACCAGGTGCAGGTCAAAAGCCAACTGCAACAAGTGTTGTGGCTGATATTGCCCGCATCGTTCGTCGCCTGAATGATGGAACAATTGGAAAAGCCTTTAATGAATACAGCCGTCCAGTAGTCTTGGCTAAGCCAGAAGATGTCAAAGCTAACTACTATTTCTCAATCTTGGCTCCAGACTCAAAAGGGCAAGTCTTGAAATTGGCAGAGCTCTTTAACGCAGAAGATATTTCCTTCAAGCAAATCCTTCAAGATGGTAAGCAAGAAGGAAAGGCTCGTGTTGTCATCATCACTCATAAAATCAACAAGGCGCAACTTGAAAATATTACAGCAGCCTTGAAGGGTGTAGCTGAATTTGAACTTCTCAACACCTTCAAGGTTTTAGGAGACTAAGATGAAGATTATTGTACCTGCTACAAGTGCCAATGTGGGTCCTGGTTTTGACTCGGTTGGTGTAGCTGTAACTAAGTATCTAGAAATTCAGGTTTGTGAGGAACGTGAAGAATGGATGATTGAGCACCAATTAGGCAAATGGATTCCACGTGATGAACGTAATCTTTTGCTGAAGATTGCTCTACAAATTGTTCCAGACCTCCAACCTAGACGTCTGAAGATGGTCAGTGATATTCCGCTTGCGCGTGGACTAGGTTCATCGAGCTCGGTCATCGTTGCTGGGATTGAACTGGCAAATCAACTCGGAAACTTGAAGCTAAGCAAACATGAAAAATTACAATTGGCGACTAAGATTGAAGGGCATCCTGATAATGTTGCACCTGCTATCTATGGTAATCTGGTCATTGCAAGCTCAGTCGAAGGTCAGGTTTCAGCAGTAGTGGCGCCTTTTCCAGAGTGTGCCTTCCTAGCCTACATTCCGAACTATGAATTGCGAACTCGCGATAGTCGTGGTGTCTTGCCTAAGAAACTCTCTTACAAGGAAGCTGTTGCGGCAAGTTCTATCGCTAATGTGGCTATTGCAGCCCTACTGACTGGAGATATGGTCAAAGCAGGCCAGGCGATTGAGAGTGACCTCTTTCATGAGCGTTACCGTCAAGAACTGGTGAGAGAATTTGCAACGATCAAGAAAGTTGCCAAGAGAAATGGTGCTTATGCGACTTACTTGTCTGGTGCTGGTCCGACTGTTATGGTCTTGGCTGATCCTGACAAGATGACTAAGATTAAGGCTGAGCTTGAAAAGCAACCTTTCAAAGGCAAGCTTCATGATTTGCAAGTAGATACACAAGGCGTTCGCGTCGAAGCAAAATAAACAGAACAATAGGATGGGGAAACTCTCTATGAGAGGGCTTCCTGTCCTTTTTTTGAAAATGAAAGATGGGAAATGAAATATTTCCTGTGTTTAGCGACCAACAGATGGTCAAGGAGGATTTGAAATGGCAGAAATATATCTAGCAGGTGGTTGTTTTTGGGGCTTAGAAGAGTACTTTTCCCGTATTTCTGGAGTGCTGCAAACAAGTGTTGGTTATGCCAATGGTCAAGTAGAAACCACCAATTATCAACTGATCAAAGAAACAGATCACGCAGAGACTGTGCAAGTCATTTATGATGAGAAGGCGGTCTCGCTCCGTGAGATTTTACTCTATTATTTCCGAGTCATTGATCCTTTATCTGTCAACCAACAAGGAAATGACCGTGGTCGTCAGTACCGCACAGGGATTTATTACCTAGATGAAGAGGATTTACCGACTATCTATGGTCTTGTCCAAGAGCAGGAGCGCATGCTTGGTCGTAAGATAGCAGTTGAAGTGGAGAAGCTTCGCCACTATATCTTAGCTGAAGACTATCACCAAGACTACCTCAAGAAAAATCCTGGAGGCTATTGCCATATCGATGTGAGGGATGCTGAGAAACCACTTATAGATGCTGCTAACTATGAAAAACCGAGTCAGGCAGTTTTACGAGAAAGTTTATCAGAAGAGTCCTACCGAGTTACCCAAGAGGCTGCAACGGAAGCTCCATTTAGAAATGCCTACGACCAAACTTTTGAGGAAGGAATTTATGTCGATATCACTACTGGTGAGCCTCTCTTCTTTGCCAAGGATAAGTTTGCCTCAGGCTGTGGTTGGCCAAGTTTTAGCCGTCCTATTTCCAAGGAACTCATCCATTACTACCAGGATTTGAGTCACGGTATGGAGCGTATTGAAGTTCGTTCACGTTCAGGAAATGCTCACTTGGGACATGTCTTTACCGATGGACCTCAGGAACTTGGTGGTTTACGCTATTGTATCAATTCTGCCTCTTTACGATTCATTGCGAAGGATGAGATGGAAGAGGCTGGTTATGGCTATCTACTTCCATATTTGAACAAGTAAAAAAGATGGTGGGTTTTCCACCTTCTTCATTTTGGAAATAGAAGGGACACATGAAACACTTACTTTCTTACTTTAAACCCCATAAACAATAAGAAAAGTTGCCTTCGGGTGACTTTTTTGTTACAATAGCTAGAAAAATTATCTGGTATGAAAGCTAATACTCAATGAAAATCAAAGAGCAATCTAGGAAACTAGCCGCAGGCTGTACTTGAGTACGGTAAGGCGACGTTGACGCGGTTTGAATTTGATTTTCGAAGAGTATAATTTAGAAAAGGAGCCTAGGGATGAAAGTCTTTCAGCATGTAAATATCGTGACTTGTGACCAAGATTTCCATGTCTATCTAGATGGGATTTTGGCTGTCAAAGAATCCCAAATCGTCTATGTCGGTCAGGAAAATCAAGAGATTCTTAAACAAGCAGATCAAATCATAGACTATCAGGGTGCCTGGATTATGCCTGGCTTGGTTAACTGCCATACTCATTCTGCCATGACAGGCTTGAGAGGTATTCGTGATGATAGCAATCTCCACGAATGGCTAGAGGACTATATCTGGCCAGCAGAAGCAGAATTCACACCAGAGATGACTACAAAGGCTGTCAAAGAGGCTCTGACAGAGATGCTCCAGTCTGGAACGACAACTTTCAATGATATGTACAATCCTAATGGAGTGGATATAGCTGAGATTTATGAGGCAGTCAAGGCATCCAAGATGCGTTGCTATTTTTCTCCAACCCTCTTTTCTTCAGATGTGGAGACGACGGCTGAAACTATAGCCAGAATTCGAGCTGTTATCGAGACAATCAAAGGCTATCAAGACCCAAATTTCAAGGTTATGGTGGCCCCTCATTCGCCCTACAGTTGTAGTCGAGATTTGCTGGAGGCAAGTCTTGAGCTAGCAAAAGAAGAAAACATTCCTCTTCATATCCATGTTGCAGAAACACAGGAAGAGTCAGGTATTATCCTGAAACGCTATGGCAAACGACCACTAGCCTTTCTAGATGATCTTGGCTATTTAGACCATAAGGCTGTATTTGCCCATGGTGTGGAGTTAAATGAAGCAGAAATTACCCGCTTGGCAGATTCGCAAGTCGCTATCGCTCACAATCCTATCAGCAACCTCAAATTAGCCTCAGGGATTGCACCAGTCGTCCAACTTAAAAAGGCAGGAGTGCCAGTCGGGATTGCGACGGACTCAGTTGCTTCTAATAACAATCTCGATATGTTTGAGGAAGGGCGGACTGCAGCACTCTTACAGAAAATGAAGAGTGGCGATGCTAGCCAATTTCCAATTGAAACAGCCCTCAAGGCACTGACTATTGAAGGTGCTAAGGTATTGGGAATGGAGGATGAAATTGGCAGCCTAGAAGTCGGCAAGCAAGCAGATTTCCTAGTCATCCAACCCCAAGGCAAAATCCATCTTCAACCTCAAGAAAACATGCTATCTCACCTCGTTTATGCCGTCAAATCCAGTGATATTGATGACGTCTACATTGCAGGGGAGCAGGTTGTGCAGGATGGTCAAGTATTGACTGTAGAATTGTAAAAACTAGTATAAAATCACTAAATCTCATAGGAAATTTCTTGTGAGGTTTTTAAAATTTTGCCAGAAATAAGCCTGTTTGACTTCTTACAGAAATATATTGAAACTAAATTTTAAAAAATACCAATTAGATAAATAAGAAAAATTGTGGTATAATAATAAGATGCAAAAAAAGGAGTATGTATGGACATTTCAGAAATTCGTCAAAAAATTGATGCAAATCGTGAAAAATTAGCTTCTTTCAGGGGGTCTCTTTGACCTCGAAGGTTTAGAGGAAGAAATTGCCATTTTGGAAAACAAAATGACAGAACCTGATTTTTGGAACGATAATATTGCGGCCCAAAAAACGTCGCAAGAATTAAACGAACTCAAAAATACCTATAATACCTTCCACAAGATGGATGAGTTGCAGGATGAAGTTGAGATTTTACTGGACTTTTTGGCAGAGGATGAATCCGTTAAGGATGAGCTGGTTGAAAAACTCTCTGAGTTAGATCAGATGATGACCAGCTACGAAATGACCCTTCTCTTGTCAGAACCCTATGATCACAACAACGCCATCCTTGAAATCCATCCTGGTTCTGGGGGGACAGAGGCTCAAGACTGGGGCGATATGCTCCTTCGTATGTATACTCGCTATGGAAATGCCAAAGGATTCAAGGTCGAGGTCTTAGACTACCAAGCAGGTGATGAGGCAGGAATCAAGTCAGTAACCTTGTCTTTTGAAGGACCAAATGCCTATGGTCTTCTCAAGTCAGAGATGGGAGTTCACCGTTTGGTCCGTATCTCACCATTTGACTCTGCTAAACGTCGCCACACCTCATTTACTTCTGTAGAAGTTATGCCAGAGTTGGATGATACCATCGAAGTTGACATCCGTGAGGATGATATCAAGATGGATACCTTCCGTTCAGGTGGAGCAGGTGGACAAAACGTCAACAAGGTTTCAACAGGTGTCCGCTTGACTCACATTCCGACAGGAATCGTCGTAGCATCAACCGTCGACCGTACTCAGTACGGAAACCGTGACCGTGCTATGAAGATGCTTCAGGCAAAACTCTACCAGATGGAGCAGGAAAAGAAAGCTGCTGAGGTAGACTCGCTCAAGGGTGAGAAAAAGGAAATTACATGGGGAAGCCAAATCCGCTCCTATGTATTTACGCCTTATACAATGGTAAAAGACCATCGTACAAACTTTGAAGTAGCGCAAGTAGATAAGGTAATGGATGGAGACCTAGATGGTTTCATCGATGCTTATCTGAAATGGCGTATCAGTTAAAAGAAAGGAAGTCACATGTCAATCATTGAAATGAGAGATGTTGTCAAAAAATACGACAACGGGACAACAGCCCTACGTGGCATCACTGTAAATATCGATGCAGGCGAATTTGCCTACATCGTAGGACCTTCAGGTGCTGGTAAATCAACTTTTATCCGTGCCTTGTATCGTGAGGTCAAAATCGACAAAGGAAGCTTGCAAGTTGCAGGTTATAACCTCGTTAAGATTAAAAAGAAAGATATTCCGTTCTTGCGTAGAAACGTTGGAGTAGTCTTTCAGGATTACAAACTTTTGCCAAAGAAAACCGTTTATGAGAACATTGCCTACGCAATGGAGGTTGTTGGTGAAAGTCGTCGTAACATCAAAAAACGTGTTATGGAAGTCTTGGACCTTGTCGGTTTGAAGCACAAGGTTCGTTCATTCCCAAATGAGCTTTCAGGTGGTGAGCAACAACGTATCGCCATTGCGCGTGCCATCGTAAACAATCCTAAGGTCTTGATTGCCGACGAACCAACAGGTAACTTGGACCCAGATAACTCATGGGAAATCATGAACCTCTTGGAACGTATCAATCTTCAAGGGACAACTGTTTTGATGGCGACCCACAACAGCCAAATCGTAAATACCTTGCGCCACCGCGTTATTGCCATCGAGAATGGTCGCGTGGTACGTGATGAAGCGAAAGGAGAGTACGGATACGATGATTAGTAGATTTTTCCGCCATCTGTTTGAAGCTTTAAAGAGTTTAAAGCGTAATGGATGGATGACCATTGCTGCTATCAGTTCAGTAATGATTACCTTGACCTTGGTTGCTATCTTTGCTTCAGTTATCTTCAATACTGCGAAATTAGCAACTGATATTGAAAACAACGTCCGCGTCATGGTTTATGTTCGTAAAGACGTTGAAGACAACAGTGAAACCATTGTAAAAGAAGGCCAAACAGTCACGAACAATGACTACCACAAGGTCTATAACGCCCTTAAAGCTCTGCCAGCTGTAAAAAATGTAACTTTCTCAAGTAAAGAAGAGCAGTACCAAAAGCTGACTGAAACTATGGGTGATGAGTGGAAGGTATTTGAAGGAGATGCAAACCCTCTTCATGATGCCTACATCGTAGATACCAATTCACCAAGTGATGTAAAACCTGTAGCTGAAGAAGCTAAGAAAATCGAAGGTGTCTCTGAAGTTCAAGACGGTGGTGCCAATACCGAACGTCTCTTCAAGTTGGCTTCCTTCATCCGTGTATGGGGATTGGTCATCGCAGGACTCTTGATCTTCATCGCAGTCTTCTTGATTTCAAATACCATCCGTATTACTATCATTTCACGTAGCCGTGAAATCCAAATCATGCGTTTGGTTGGTGCAAAAAACGGTTATATCCGTGGCCCATTCTTGCTAGAAGGTGCCTTTATCGGATTGTTGGGAGCAGCTCTTCCATCAGCATTGGTTTACTTTATCTATAACCGAGTGTTCCAATCTGTCAACCCATCCTTGGTTGGTCAAAACCTATCTTTGATTACACCGAATACCTTTATTCCATTGATGATTGGTCTCTTGTTCCTCATCGGAATCTGTATCGGTTCACTTGGTTCAGGAATCTCAATGCGTCGATTCTTGAAAATCTAAGTCACATAACTGGATAAAACACATAAAAAAGTGGGATGTCATCAAGACTTCACAGCTCTTGATGCCCCGCTTTTTCTTTTGGTCTTGGTGCTCAGTCGCTTGCCAATTTTGGCTAAAGAGTGTATGATAGGAAAGGACCTTTTTACTAATATGAAAAATGAACAATGAATGAGGAAAAGATGAAACAATTTTTGGAAAAAGTGAGCATACTCTCCCTATCGTTAGTATTGATCACATCGTTTTCTATTTCGAGCGCCCTGCCTGCTATGTTTGACTATTATCAGGGCTATTCGACCGGTCAGGTCGAACTCTTGGTCAGCCTCCCATCCTTTGGGATTATGGCCATGCTTTTATTAAACGGAGTTCTAGAGCGTATTTTTCCTGAACGTCTCCAGTTGACCTTGGGACTCTTGATTTTATCCATCAGTGGAACTGCACCTTTCTGGTATCAAGGTTATTACTTTGTCTTTGCAACCCGTTTGCTATTTGGGCTTGGAGTTGGGATGCTCAATGCCAAGGCTATTTCGATCATCAGTGAACGTTACCACGGCAAAACCCGTATCCAGATGCTTGGTTTTCGTGGATCGGCTGAGGTAGTAGGAGCCTCTATCTTGACGCTGGCAGTCGGTCAGCTCTTAGCATTTGGTTGGACAGCAACCTTCCTAGCCTATGCAGCTGGTCTAGTAGTTCTCGTACTCTTCCTTCTCTTTGTCCCTTACAACAAGGAAGAAATTCATGAGTCCAAACATCAGACAGAAGAAACAGCGAAACTGACTCGTTCCATGCTCCAATTGATTTTCTTCCTTGCTATTGCAGCTGCAGTGATTGTATGTACCAATACGGCTATCACCTTCCGTATCCCAAGTCTCATGATTGAGGCAGGGTTTGGAGATGCTCAGCTGTCCAGTTTGGTACTTAGTGCCATGCAGTTGATTGGGATTCTAGCTGGAATCAGCTTTTCTTTCCTGATTTCGACCTTCAAGGAAAGACTTCTATTGGTCGCTGGTGTTACTTTTGGTATCGGGCAAATCATCATTGCTCTTTCCCCATCACTCTGGGTGGTGGTTGCAGGTTCTATCCTGGGAGGATTTGCCTATAGTATCGCTCTGACGACAGTCTTTCAGTTGATATCTGAGCGAATTCCTGCAAAACTCCTCAACAAAGCAACTTCCTATGCTGTTTTGGGATGTTCTTTTGGAGCATCATTAACACCCTTCGTTCTTTCAGGGATTGGCTTGGTGACTACAGATGGTCGAATGACCTTCATCATTCTAGGAGCATGGATGATTGCTACATCAGTCATTGTTTCCCTCTTATTGAAAAAAGAAGCCTAACAAAGAAAAACTCAAGGATGAATCCTTGAGTTTTTTGTGTATTAGCCAAACATCTGCCAAAAGTAATCGATGATGTAGGTCAAGCCATAAGTGTAAACGACCAGGGTAAAGGGCTTGGTCAGGATGATAATGGTCATATACCGCTTGAAGCTCATCTTGGTCAAAGCAGCCAACATGCAGAGAAAATCAGCTGGACTAACTGGCCAAATCATCATAAAGATAAAGAATCGGTCAAAGCGATTGCCCTCATCCAGCCAACCGATATACTTGTCATAGGTACGCTTGCTGACCATGGACTGGACAAAGGGTGCTCCGTAGAGACGCACCAAGTAAAAGATAATGGCACAACCAATGACAATACCGATATAGTTGTAGATGGTCCCGATGATATGTCCGTAGATAAAGACACCTGCAACGGAGGTCAGAGCACCTGGAATGATGGGAACAACCGTCTGCAAAATCTGTAAAAAGATAAAGAGTGGTGGGCCCCAGACACCCGCCTGTTGGATAAAGGCAGATAGGGTTTCCTTGGAGTGCAAGATACCCGCCTGATAGGCCCAGATACAGAATATTACAGTACCAACTCCACCGACGATGGAGGAAATATGAATGGCTTGCTGTAGAAGGGGAGAAACAGCTTTCATTTCTTTCTCGTGTGACATGTAAACTCCTCTTGTGTAGTATGATTCTACTATACCATATTTTAGGGAGAAAGACTACATGGGATACTTCGTGTGACTTTGCCTCAAGTATGGTAAAATGGGAATAAGAAAATGACAGCTTAGAATGAGGAAAATCATGTTAGGATTGAAGTTTAATGGCACTTGGCGCAACTACCAAAAACAGGTCTTGGACAATTTCCAAGAATACCAAGCAGATGGTCATGTCCACTTGGTGGCAGCGCCTGGTTCAGGGAAAACAACCATAGGGATCGAGTTGATTGCCCGCTTTGATAAGCCTGCTCTTGTTTTGGTGCCGACGGTTACCATTCGGGAACAATGGGTGGATAGGATTGGCCAGGCTTTTTTAGAGGATGAGAACCAGGTCACAAGTCTCGTGTCTCAAAATCTCAAAGACATGAAGCAAATCACCATCGCCACCTACCAAGCTTTTCACAGTGCTATGCAACAGGTGCAATCTCAAGAAGATAACGGCGAGGTTGAGGATTTTGTCGGCTTTGACCTGCTTGCCAGACTCAAGGAAAGGGGTGTCGAAACCCTCTGTCTGGACGAATGCCATCACTTGAGAAATGAATGGTGGAAAAGTCTAGAAGACTTCCGTAAAAACTACCAGCAACTGCAAGTCATCTCTCTCACTGCGACACCGCCTTATGACAGTGAACCAGAACTCTGGGATCGCTATCTCCAGATGTGTGGCGAGATTGACCAAGAAATCACAGTGCCAGAACTGGTCAAGGAAGACACTCTTTGCCCTCATCAGGACTTTGTCTATATCTGTTTTCCGACTAAGGAAGAAGACAAACGCTTGGAAGAGTTTGAAGACACCAAGTGGCAGTATGTCAGCCAACTAGTCGTTGAACCTGACTTCCAAGAGTTGATTCGGAGTTCCAAGGTTCTTAAAGGGGAAATTTCTGCGGATATGCTCCTAGAAGATCCCAAGTATCTTTCAGCCCTCCTCATTTATCTACAGGCTCAAAAGCTGGAAATCCCCAAGTATCTACGAGATTTACTAGGTGCTGAAGGTTTGCCTGCTCTTAATTACTACTGGCTCGAAGTTCTCTTGCAAGGCCTTCTCTATCAGACACCTGACTGGTATGAGGATCCGCAGGAGACAAAGAAAAAAATAGAAGCAGAACTGAAATCGAGAGGACTGATTGAAAAACGTCAGGTTTTCTTGGTCAAATCTAAGGCCAATGACCAAATCCTCAACCAATCTCTAGGAAAACTGGCTGGGATTGCATCTATTTTTGAGACCGAGTATGCTAGTCTAGGAAAGGACTTGAGACAGTTGGTCTTGGCGGACTATATTCGCAAGGACTTTGCCAGTTATCTGGGAGATGACCAAGCACCAATCACGCAATTAGGTGTCCTCCCTTACTTTGAAACCATTCGCCGAAGTGCGCAAAAACAAGGTCTTTCTGTCCCCATAGCAGTCCTTTCTGGTAGTGTCGTGATCATACCGGCCAGTGTCAAGGAAGAACTCGAAGCGCTCATCCCAAATACTAGCTTGACCTTCTCTGCCATCGGAAAACTCGACCAAGGCGCCTATCTCCAAGTAGGATTTCCATCTAGCTTTAAGGGGATGGTCGCAGCAGTGACTGAACTCTTCCAACGTGGTTCTATCCAGGTCTTGGTCGGAACAAAGTCACTCTTGGGAGAAGGATGGGATGCGCCTTGTGTCAACTCTCTCATCCTAGGAAGTTTTGTCGGAAGCTTTATGCTGAGTAATCAGATGCGGGGCCGTGCTATCCGTATCTGGCCAGGACATCCAGATAAGACCAGCAATATCTGGCACCTAGTAGCCATCAAACCATACAAAAATCCAGCCTTTTCAAATGAAAATCAAGAAGAACAAGACCTCAATCCATATCAGGACCTGCAAACCCTTGCCCGTCGGATGGACCATTTCCTTGGCTTGTCCTATAAGGAAGATACCATTGAAACAGGTCTGGATCGCTTGAACTTTCCTGAGTTCCCATTTAAGAAAAAGAAACTCGAAGACTACAACGAGAAGATCAAGGAACTATCCAAGGATCGTGCCTCCCTACGTAAAAAATGGCAGGAATCTCTCATTGTTGCTGACAAGATTGAGATTGTCAACGAAGTGGCGACAGACAGCAAACGAATCCCTCTGCTTGCCCTAGCAGATGCTGAAAAGTGGCTTCGCTATGCTCTGATGGTATTTGCCATTAGTCTCCTAACCTATGTCTTTAGACTAACCTTATTTGCCTTGCCATGGCTGACAGCTCTTTGTGTCCTCTTCCTAGCTATCACAGCCTTTCGCTATTACAGCTACAAGAGTCCTTATAAACGCTTGCGCCAGGTCGGTGAAGCTATTCGCAAAGCCATGGTGACTGCAGGGCATTTGTCTGATGACCAGTCGCGCGTGCAGGTCGATGAGGACAAGGAAAGCTTTAATGTCTTTGCCTATCTAAAAGGTGGCAGTATGCGAGACAAGGAACTCTTTTCCAAGGTCTTAGGAGAATTCTTTGCCCCAGTAGACAATCAACGCTACCTCTTAGTCGCTCAAAAAGCACCAGCAGGTCAGTCCAAGTATTTCGTAGTGCCTAGCCTCTTTGAAAAACGCAAGGAAGATGCCCAGGTCTTCCAAAATGCTGTCGCACCACACATAGGCAACT
This sequence comes from Streptococcus wuxiensis, assembly GCF_040888245.1. NCBI lineage: Bacteria > Bacillati > Bacillota > Bacilli > Lactobacillales > Streptococcaceae > Streptococcus > Streptococcus wuxiensis. The sequence continues at coordinate 37,197 of NZ_JBFNFE010000006.1, read as the reverse complement.
ATCAACTCGTCTACACCCGCAACGAAGCAGGTCGAAAAATCCTACTCGAAGCTAGACTCAAATCCCTAGCCAACAAAAATGACCGCATCATCACTAAGAAAAAGGTCAAAAGTGCTTTGAAATAGAAGGAAGTGAGCGTTTTCTGCTAGGAATATGATATAATAATAGATAATTAAGAATTCGATAAATTGGAGAGATAGTCTGAAAGGTATTGTTAGTAAAAATAGACAGTTCTGACTAGCAAAAGGAAGTTTTATGGCAAAGAGAAAAGATTTTTCTGAACTAACCAGAGTACAAATCCCAGCAGCTCTGCATCTCATGCGTATGGGCTATACCTATCTTCCTCGCAATGGGAAGGAAATTGCAGAAAGAGATCCAGATACCAATATCCTCGTATCTATTTTTAAGGAGCAATTTTTAAAATTTAACAACTACTTGACAGAGGATGACTTTGAGAGAGAACTAGCCAATATCAAGTTGGAACTAGATCAAAATGATTTGGGACGTTCTTTCTTTAAACGTCTGCAAGGTCAGGAAGATGCCATTTATATTGACTGGGAGCATCCTGAAGCTAATACCTTCCATCTGGCGCTTGAAGTCACTTGTCAAAATGGTCAGGATGAATTTCGTCCGGATATCGTTATTTTTGTCAATGGTTTGCCTCTTTCTTATATCGAAGTGAAACAGCCAAATGCAATTCGTGATGGCAAGACTGGAATTCAGTCAGAGCAGGACAGAACCAGATACCGTTTTGAAAACCGTAAGTTCCGTCGTTTTAACAATATCACCCAGTTGATATCCTTATCTGATAACTTAGCGTATATCAGTGGACAAGGGCAACAAAAACAGGGTTCTTATTACGGTTCAAACGCCTATTCAAAAACCAAGTTTAATGCTTTCAAGGAAGAAAGAGTAGAAGATTTCCTTCATTCCCTTACCCCTCTAACCGAGGACCAAATCGACTTTGTCCTAGAAGACATGAAGCGCTTTGCCCTCAAGTCCCAGCCAGAGTTTACAACAAACCTAAACCCTGATACACCTTGCAATGCCTTTCTGTCTTCTTTGTACCAGAAGGAACGCTTGCTCTTTATGCTTCGTTTTGGTCTAGTCTATGTCGAAGAAGAGAGCAAGGACGGTCAGATGCAATTGCAGAAGCACGTCATGCGCTATCCCCAGTATTTTGCGACACGTGCTATCGAAGAAACGATCGCAAAAGGTGTTAAGAAGGGGGTTATCTGGCATACCCAAGGTTCAGGTAAGACTGCCTTAGCCTTCTTCAACATTCGCTATCTAACCAACTATTTCTCAAAAGAGGGAATCGTTCCTCAGTTTTACTTTGTCGTCGATCGTTTGGACTTGGCAGACCAGGCCTTTAAGGAATTCATCAAACGAGGCCTCAAGGTTAAGCGCATCAATAACCCACAAGAACTAAATCAAAAACAAGACGGCTATGATGTCGCTGTGGTCAATATCCAGAAGTTTAAGGATGATTCAGATTTGACAGACCGCTCTGGCTATGATCTCAATCACCAAAATATCTACTTTATTGATGAAGCCCACCGTTCTTACAATGAACGAGGTTCCTACCTGCCAAATCTCTATCAGGCAGATACCAAGGCCATTAAGATTGCCTTGACAGGAACGCCTCTCATCACCTATAAGAAAGATGGCAAGACCAAGGAAAGTCATGCGACCACGCGTGATATCTTTGGGGATTACATCCACAAATACTATTACAACCAGTCTATCGATGACGGCTTTACCCTACGCCTGATGCGAGAAGATATCGAGACCTCCTATAAGGATAATCTCAGAACCATCAACGAAGAAATCCAACGAGGTGACCTTTCCAAGGAAGATATCTTTGCCCATCCACATTACGTAGAGCCTATGTTGGACTTTATCATTGAAGACTTTAATCGTGCTCGTAATCTGGTCTTTGATGACCAGACCATTGGTGGCATGATTGTCTGTGACTCGTCTAAGCAGGCGCGTGAGCTTGAAAAGCAATTAGAAGAACGACGCAAAGCTGGGTCAACCAAGTTGACCTCTGCTCTCATCCTCCATGATGAGGGAGATAAGGAAGAGAAGAAGGACAAGGTAGATGCCTACAAGGAAGGTAAGATTGACCTCATCATTGTCTACTCTATGCTTCTGACAGGTTTTGATGCACCTCGTCTCAAGCGCCTCTACCTAGGGCGCAAGATCAAGGCTCACAATCTTTTGCAGACTCTAACTCGTGTCAATCGTCCTTATAAGGACTACCTCTTTGGCTATGTTATTGACTTTGCAGACATCTCGAAAGAGTTTGACAAGACCAATCGTGCCTATCTGGAAGAGCTCAATCAAGAGTATGATTCGACCCTGACTGGGGAACATGGCGAGGATGTTTTTGGCTCGCTCTTTGTGTCAGCAGATGAGATTTCTCAAGAGTTGAGCAAGACCGAGCATATCCTCATCGACTATCCAACGGATAATCTAGAATACTTCTCCCAAGCCATCAATGACATCAAGGATAAGAAGCAGTTAATCGATCTTCGTAAGGCCTTGGAGTCTATCAAGCAGTACTACAATATCGCCCGTCTCCTTGGCTACCAACACCTGCTCCAGCAAATTGACATTGCTCAGATTGCAACTTTGCTCAATGTCCTCTCTAGAAGGATGCTGACACTGTCTCTAATCGATAAACCAGACGACTTCTCTAGTCGGACTCTCTTAAATCTTGCCATGTCTGAAACTAGCTTTAGCTTTGTCAAGATTGCAGAGGAAGAGCTTCGTCTAGCAGCCAATGACTTGGAAGACTTGAAACGACGAGTGGCAAGTGGGATTAAAAATCAACGTGATGAAAAGGATCCTGAGTGGGTCTCTCTCTACGAAGAATTCCAGCGCATCATGAAAAAACACCTGATCCATGGCCAAGAAGGATTCACCATGGAGAATATCAAAGAAACCCAAAAAGACTATGAAGAACTCTTTAAGTCCGTGGAGGACTATCATACTCGTATGAGACGCCTAACCATGAACTTTAATGGAGATGAGATGGCAGCTCGTTCCTACAAACACGTGACTAACTCGACTATGGTCAGTGAGTTTCCTGCTATTTACCATGTCATCAAGGGTTCTAAAGTTAGACTAGACCGTAAAATCGGTCAAAACCAAGGAGTACTCGATAACGAGGACTTTCTTAAGAAGATGATTCGAGAAGAAGCTCGGATTGAAATGAAAACCAACCAGTCTGCAAGTAGTTTGACAAGAGAGGATTTTAATTATATCGTCGAGTCACTATTTGAAGGATATGAAGAGGAATACCAACACTAATGAATGAAACATACAAAGTCCAAGTCCAAGACTTGGTAGATGATTTGAAAGCAGTCTTTACCCATGCGGGACTAGGAGGAGAAGCGGGTGAATACAAACTACTCACCCAGTCCTTCCTCTACAAATTTTTAAACGACAAGTTTTTGTATCAAGCCAAGATCCTAGATGAGTCCAACACCTATGAAAATCTGCTGGCTATGAGTGAGGAAGACTACGAATGGCTCTTGGAGGATATCGGTACCAGCACAGCTTGGCTCAAGCCAGACCAGTTGATCGAAACCCTTCACCGTCAGCAAAATGAAGCGACTTTCTATGAGATTTTTGAGAATACTCTCAACCAAATTGCTATTGATAATAACGATATTTTCTCTGTGCATACAGACGGCGACACAGCTATTCGTCTCTTTGATGAGCGTTTGATTACGGATACTATCTCAGATAGCAGTAAACGCAACGAAGTGGCAAAAGCTATCATCAATCTCCTTGCACGCGTCAAGTTTGATGAGACCATCTTTTCCCAAGGCTTCGATTTCTTCTCGACTCTCTTTGAGTACATGATCAAGGACTACAACAAAGATGGTGGTGGCAAGTACGCTGAGTACTACACGCCTCACTCTGTGGCTAAGATTATCGCGGATATCTTGGTGGGAAATGACCAGCCGTCAAACGTGCGTATCTATGACCCGTCAGCTGGTTCGGGCACCTTGCTTATGAACCTGGCTAGTCGTATCGGTGTAGATAAGACCACTGTCTATAGTCAGGATATCTCGCAAAAATCGTCTAATCTCCTCCGTCTCAATCTGATCTTGAATGGACTGCAACACTCCATTCATAATATCGTACAGGGAAATACCATCATCGCTAATCGACATCCTGAAAAGATGGACTATATCGTGTCCAATCCTCCTTTCAAGCTGGACTTTTCAGAGTGGCGTGATCAAGTGGAGACCTTGCCAGAAGCTAGTGAGCGATTCTTTGCAGGTGTGCCCAAGGTTCCAGCCAAGTCTAAGGACAAGATGGCGATCTACGAGCTCTTTGTTCAGCATATCATCTACTCCTTGAAGCCAGATGGTCAAGCAGCCGTTGTCCTACCAACAGGCTTTATCACGGCTCAGTCAGGGATTGACAAGACCATCCGTCAACACTTGGTGGACAATCAAATGCTGGCAGGTGTTGTCTCTATGCCGTCCAATATCTTTGCGACGACAGGAACCAATGTCTCTATCCTCTTTATCGATAAGAAAAATAAAGGCGATGTCGTCCTCATCGATGCCTCAAACCTCGGAACCAAGGTCAAGGAAGGCAAGAACCAAAAGACTGTACTCTCTCCTGAGGAAGAGCAAAAGATCGTCGAGACCTTTATCAAGAAAGAAGCCGTCGAGGACTTTTCTGTCACTGTCTCTTATGAGGATATTAAGGAGAAAAACTACTCTCTCAGCGCAGGCCAATACTTTGACATCAAGATCGACTATGTAGATATCACAGCAGAAGAGTTTGAAGCCAAGATGACTGCCTTTCAAGACAAACTCTCAGACCTCTTCCAGCAATCACATGCATTGGAGCAGGAGATTGAAGAGCAAATGAAGGGGATCAAGTATGAGTGAGTGGAAAAGATATAAATTATCGGACCTTTATGAGATGAGTTCGGGAATTTCTTCAACAAAAGAGCAAGCGGGACATGGTTCACCATTTCTTTCATTCTCTGTTGTATTTAATAACTATTTTTTGCCAGATAGTCTAATTGATTTAATGGATACGACAGATGGTGATAAACAAAAATACTCAATAAATGAGGGTGATATTTTTTTAACACGTACTAGTGAAACAGTTGATGAATTAGCTATGTCTTCAGTTGCTTTGAAGGATTATCCTGAAGCTAGCTTTAGTGGATTTCTTAAAAGACTTAGACCTGTTGATAAAAGAATTGTTTATCCTAAATTCATGGCTTTTTATTTAAGAAGTCCTTTGTTTAGAAGAACAATAATAAATAATACTGTAATGACCCTAAGAGCTAGTTTCAATGAAGCAATGTTTTCATATCTTGAAATTATGCTTCCAGATTTTGATACTCAAAAGAAAATTGGTGATTTCCTTTATTCGTTAGAAAAGAAAAAGCAAACCAACAACCAAATCAACCAAGAGTTGGAAGCCATGGCTAAGACCCTCTATGACTACTGGTTTGTGCAGTTTGATTTCCCAGACCAGAATGGCAAACCCTACAAATCATCAGGCGGAAAGATGGTCTATCACCCAGAACTCAAACGCGAAATCCCAGAGGGGTGGGGAGTGGAGAGTGTTGGTAACTTATTAGATAAAGTTACTAAAGCGGAAAAAATTGAAAATAATTCGATTGAATTTATAGGAAAAATACCTGTTATCGATCAGAGTCAAAAATATATTGCAGGTTTTACGAATAATGAAAATGGTTTAATTCAACCTCAAAATGGGCATGTAATATTTGGTGATCACACTAGAGTAGTAAAATATATAAATTTTGATTATGCTAGAGGAGCTGATGGCACTCAAGTCTTAATTTCAAATAATGAGAATATTTCAAATGTATTACTTTATCACATGATTGAAGATTTTGATTTATCGAATTATGGGTATGCTAGACATTTTAAATTTTTAAAGGAGAAATTAGTTATAGTTCCTGACAAAAAAATATCATTACAATTCGCAAATAAAGCAGATGTGATTTATAAAAAGATTAGGAATAACATTTTTGAAAACCAAGAACTCACCCAACTTCGCGATTGGCTCTTGCCAATGCTGATGAATGGACAGGTGAAGGTGGAGTAGGAATTTTAAATTTTATTAAAGGTATTTAACTAAATAAAGCATTTATTAAAAGGAGTAAATTTATGGAAGATAATATAATTAAAGAAGAAATTTTAAGTGTTTTAAATGAAAACGATTGGCAAATGAAGATTAAGAATCTGATGAATGTCTCTAGTGAATCGGAGATAGAGATAGAGGTAAAATCTATTACACAAGCTGACAGCAATGATTTTATTTTAGTAAAACTTCTCGTAAATGGCCAGGGAAGTTTATTTGCTTTTGACTTAAATTATAACCAAAGTGATAATATTGTTGAAGTTATAGCATCGGAAGATATAACAGAAGCTGAAATTCGCAACAATAAAACTAGTTTCGATATTTCTTACTGGTCATACAATATAACATATAGCCAATTATCAAATATGTATGAAAAAAAGATAATAAAAGTTCCTGATATGCAAAGGGGGTTCGTTTGGAGTAAACTCCAAGCTTCTCGCCTTATTGAGTCAATTCTTATGGGACTTCCACTTCCTAGTATTTTTTTAGTTCAAATTGAAGAAGAGGGGAGAAAAAAATACTTAGTAATTGATGGCCTCCAGAGAATTACAGCAATTAATTCTTTTATTAAAAACAGGCGTTTACCTAACTCAACATTAAAGAATAATGCAGGTTTTGCATTAAGTGGCGTAAATCAGAAATTTAATGGGAAAACTTTTGATGAATTAGATTCAGAAGGTTTGGCGGATAATTTAGAGCTAAATACAATTAATGTTATAGAATTTAAACAGTCAAGTCCTTATACTGAGTCAGCAATTTATCAAGTTTTCGAAAGGTTAAATAGTGGTGGAACTTCTCTAACTAGTCAACAAATTCGAAACTCTATTTATTATGGTTACTTTAACAAAAAATTAAATCAGTTTTCAGAAAAATACATCTCTCAATATTTTTCACAGAGTGCAAATCTTAATCTTATGAATTCTGAACTTGTTCTCAGAACCATCTCTATTTTTGACTTAATAAGAAATGATGGAGGAATTGATTCGTTTTCTACTGTGGGAAGCATAGTTTATAAAAATTTACAAAATGATACTGCTGAAAAATATCACATAGAGTATAAAAAAAGTGAAAGAAGAGAAATGCTGAGAGAGTATGAGGAAAAAATAGACAACTTATTTAATGATTTATTAATTTCTTTAACTCTTGCCAAAAAAATATTAGAGGATGATGCCTTTAAAAGATATATTGGGAAAACAGATACTTTTACGACTAGAATTTCTCCAATCCTATTTGAAACAATAATTGTTACGTTAATGTTAAATTTAAATAAATATAGTGAGGAAGAACTACTCTCCAAAAAGGAAAGAATTAGAACAAAGTACAAGGAGCTCTTCATTAATAAATCAGAGGATCAAAACAGTGATTTTGAGTTATTTTTTACACAAGGAACTGGCAAGCGAGATAATATTAGCAATCGAATAACTACTATGCAAAAGGTATTCTTTAATGATTAATAAATTTAAAAATAATCTTATAAATTTGAAAAAATCACTTGAAAACTTAGAACCTTTAGATCATAGTGATGATTCGTATAGTCTATTAGTGAACGATCTATTAATAAAAATTTATTCATCGTTTGAACAATACAATAAATCATTACTTAGAGAACTCAAGCAAGAAATCGAAAGCAATCATAGATTTTTACCTATAAGTAAAGTACATAAAGATATAAATGATAGGTTTGTTGCTCCTACAAAAAGTGATTTATTAATTGAAAAGTTTACTATACTTAAAGAGGACTATTTTTTTGATGAGTATAAAAGATTAATAGATTCAATTGTTAATGAGAGAAATAGATATGCACATCAAGGTAATCATGAATTATCGGTAGAAGTTCTTCTAGGGGGGTTAGTTGGAATTCAATATACCGTGAGAAGGATGTATGATATTTATAAAGTTTGGGGAGATGTTGATACATCAACAATATATAATTTAATAGAGAAAGAAAAGACATTTATAAAACAGGCTACAAATTTAAAAAATATTCTTAATGAACAATCGAAGAGTTGTGAAGTAGTTTCTTCCTCTACCAAAAGGATATTTGATGAATTTTTAGCTGTAAGAAACGATTTTTTGACCTTGTTAGATGTATTTGAATCTTATAATTGTTATAGCGTAAAAAAAACTAGTATTGAAGGTTTGGATGTAGATATAACTAAATATAGTGCCAGTGATTATAACGGGATATTCAGCAGTTACTATTCTAAGATTATGAAAAATTATCTTGGCATGGAAACGCTGTCTAAGAATATTTCTGTAGAAATTATGTTAGAAACATTAGATTTTTATGAGCATTCGATATTTAAAATTCAAGATATTTAAACAAAATATTTAACTCTCAAAAATTGAATTAATTTTTTTAATTAGCTTTTCATAGAAGATGTTGTAGAATGACTACAACCTCAATATCCCTCGTTATGTGGATACCTTTGAGGAAGAAGAAGTCGAGCCACTGACAGACATCGTCAGCAAGATTAACCAGACAAATAAAGCAATCGAAAGCCAAACAGCTTCTCTACTTGAAATGCTCGGTCAACTCCACGGAACTACACCAGAAGCCGATGCTGAACTCAAAGAGTTTTTGAAAAACTTTAAAGGGTGATGGGGTAATCAATTCGCTCATTTTATAGGTACAACTTTGTTTCCGTATTTCCTGGGAACTAGTAGAAAGTTAGGAGAAATATGGAAAACAACAACCAACGTGCCCTTTGTCAGCAACTCTGGGCGGAAAATAAATACCTCGTTTTAAGCCATTCCAGCAATATTTACAAGGACATTCGCCAGTATCTCAAGCAAGAGGTGGTGGAGCTGAGTCGGGTTCAAGAGATGATTGACTGTGCCTGCCAGATCCCAGAACACAGGGGTCAGGTTTGCAACGCCTTTCAGCATATTTGGGGCTATTTTAAAAAGCAAGCCAGCCTTGATGAGCGCAAAGACTATATGCTCTTGCTGGATCGCTATCGCTTTGGTCAAGCTTCCAAGCAAGACTTGATTACAAGGACTCGAGACTTGCTTGAGTGTTACCCAAATGCTTATCTGCAACAGTCTACCTTGCTGAAAGGAGACTCCCATGAGACTTTGGCATGAGACTTTGATTTCACAACTTCCCCGTCCTCAACTCTTGGGGCAACATCGAGAGTGTTGTGCCCTTCGTGGCAATGGTTGGGGCAGAAAGCATGCGACGGTTGATTATGTCTTTACCCACTCGCCCTATCGTCTCTATGCCTATCATCGCTTGATCATGGAGGAGATGGCGAGTCGTGGCTACAATGTCAGTCCAGAGTGGCTAGACAAGAACTACCGTGGCAAGACCTGCCCTCCTTATCAAGACTTAGCGGAGGAAAAGCTGAAAAGTCCAATCTATAGTGAGCATGACCATGCCTACTATGAGGAGTGTCTGGCTAATCTCCGAGAGAAGGGGATTGACCTATAGTCTTTTCTAATAGCAAGCCATAGTCGGCTTTCAATTTGTTGATGTTTTGTTCTGAACCTAGCTATTTAAAAATTCTATGAATCGTTGTCTATCAAAGGATTTGGAGAATCTTCTCCAAATCTTTTTTTTTCTTTTAAATCAAGATATAGTTTCAAACTATATCAAAGCCTAATTTTTTACAATTATACAGACGCTTTCTTTTCTGTTAAGATAGTTTCAACAACAATTTTTGGAGGACAAAACATGTCAACTACTATTATCGGATTCCCACGTTTGGGTGAATTCCGCGAATTAAAATTTACAACTGAAAAATATTTTAGAAAAGAAATCTCAGAAGAAGAACTTTTGGCTGCTGCTAAAGAATTACGTGCGAAACACTGGAACATTGTCAAAGAAAAAGGCATCACTGAAATCCCATCAAATGACTTTTCTCACTATGACAACTTCCTTGATGCTGCTTTCCTTTTCAACGTAGTTCCTGCATCTGTTCAAAACTTGGAATTATCTGATCTTGAACGTTACTTTGCTTTGGGACGTGGTTACCAAGGAGAAAAAGGGGATGTCCGTGCCCTTCCGATGAAGAAATGGTTTAACACTAACTACCACTACATCGTTCCTAAATTTGAAAAAGACACTCAAGTAAAATTGGCTGGTCACAAGATTTTCGATGAGTTCCAAGAAGCTAAAGAACTTGGTCTTAACACTCGTCCTGTCCTTGTAGGTCCATTCACTTTCCTTCAATTGTCAGACTATGAAGAAGGTGTGAAAGCAGAAGATTTCGTAGATAGCTTAGTGGCTGCTTACCAAGATGTTTTTGCGAAATTGGCTGAACTTGGTGCGACTCGTATCCAATTGGACGAAGCTGCTCTAGTCAAAGACTTGACAGAAGAAGAAAAAGCTCTCTTCTTGAACCTTTACAACAAATTGTTGGCCGACAAAAAAGGTCTTGAAGTCTTGCTTCAAACTTACTTCGGTGACGTTCGTGACGTTTACGCTGACCTTGTGAAATTGCCAGTAGATGCGATCGGGCTTGACTTCGTTGAAGGTAAGAAAACTCTTGAACTCGTTAAAGGTGGATTCCCAGCTGACAAGACTCTTTATGCAGGTATTGTCAATGGTAAGAACATCTGGCGCAACAACTACGAAAAGAGTTTGGCTGTTCTTGAGCAAATCCCAGCTGAAAACATTGTTTTGACAAGCTCATGCTCACTTCTTCATGTGCCATTTACAACAGCTAATGAAGAATTTGAACCAGCTATCTTGAACCACTTTGCATTTGCAGTTGAAAAATTGGATGAAATCCGTGACTTGGATGCTATCCGCAACGGTCAAGGTGCAGAAGCACTTGCAGCTAACAAAGAACTCTTTGCGACAGAACGTGTTGGTGAAAATGCGGAACTTCGTGCGCGTATCGCTGGATTGACAGATGCAGACTACACTCGTTTGCCAGCCTTTGCAGAACGTGAAGCTATCCAAGAAGATGCCTTCAAACTTCCAGCTCTTCCAACAACAACTATCGGTTCATTCCCTCAAACTAAGGAAGTTCGTGCTAAACGTTTGGCCTTCCGTAAGGGTGAGTTGTCAGCAGAAGACTATGACAAGTTCTTGGCAGAGCAAATCGACGAATGGATTAAATGGCAAGAAGAAGTTGGATTTGACGTTCTTGTACACGGTGAATTCGAGCGTAATGACATGGTTGAGTACTTCGGTCAAAACTTGTCAGGTTACCTCTTCTCTAAGAATGGTTGGGTACAATCATACGGTATGCGTGGGGTTAAACCACCAATCATCTGGGGTGATGTCACTCGTCTCAACCCAATCACTGTGAAATGGTCTAGCTACGCACAAAGCCGTACTGACAAACCTGTTAAAGGTATGTTGACTGGACCTGTTACCATCCTTAACTGGTCATTCCCACGTGAAGACATCTCTATCAAGGATTCAACTCTTCAAATCGCCCTTGCTATTAAGGATGAAGTTCTTGACCTTGAAGCTGCAGGCGTGAAAATCATCCAAATCGACGAGGCTGCTCTTCGTGAGAAATTGCCACTTCGTCGTAGCGACTGGTACGAAGACTACCTTGACTGGGCTATTCCAGCCTTCCGCTTGGTACACTCTACAGTAGCGCCAGACACTCAAATCCACACTCACATGTGTTACTCAGAATTTACAGATATCATCCCAGCTATCGACAACATGGATGCGGACGTTATCTCATTTGAAGCTAGCCGTTCAAATCTTGAAATCTTGGACGAACTCAAAGCTCAAAACTTCCAGACAGAAGTGGGTCCTGGAGTTTACGATATCCACTCTCCTCGTGTGCCTAACGAAGGCGAAATCGACCACACCATCGAAGCCATCCTTGCGAAAGTTCCAAGCAAGAAAGTATGGATCAACCCTGACTGTGGTTTGAAAACACGTGGTATCCCAGAAACGAAAGAAAGCTTGATCCGCCTTGTAGACGCTGCGAAAGCTGCGCGTGAGAAATTGTAAGAAAAGACAGTTCTCTCTACACGGTTGATCAGTAAGAAATCAACTAGAAAAGGTTCATACATATGTCACGTCAAACACCGTCCCTCTCATTTGAAGTTTTCCCTCCAAACCCAGAAGTAGGCAATGACAAAATTATCGCAGCCCTGAAAGACATGCAGGGCTTGGCACCACACTTCATCAGTGTGACTGCTAGTAATAATAAATTTAATATCAAAGAGACGACGGTTCGTTTGGCAGACTATATCCAAAATGATTTGGAGATCCCAACCATTGCTCACTTGCCAGCTATCTACTTGACTAAGGATAAGGTGGCTGAGACCATTGCGGATTTGGATAAAGTTGGTGTTCAAAAAATCTTGGCTCTTCGTGGGGATATCATTCCAGGTGTTGAGCCACAGAAGGATTTCCGTTACGCCACAGACTTGATTGAGTTTATTAATGAACAGGCACCACACTTTGATATTATTGGAGCTTGTTACCCAGAAGGGCACCCGGATTCGCCAAACCAAATCTCAGATATTCAAAATCTCAAGAGAAAAGTGGATGCAGGCTGTTCAAGTCTTGTCACTCAGCTATTCTTTGACAATGAGCGATTCTACGATTTCCAAGACAAGTGTACCTTGGCAGGGATTGATGTTCCCATTCATGCAGGTATCATGCCAATCCTGAATCGTAACCAAGCGCTTCGTCTCTTGAAGACTTGTGAGAATATCCATCTCCCACGTAAATTTAAGGCTATCTTGGACAAGTATGAGAATGACCCTGAGTCACTCAGAGCAGCAGGACTTGCCTATGCCGTAGACCAAATCGTGGACTTGGTAACGCAAGACGTAGCAGGCGTGCATCTCTACACCATGAACAATGCAGACACTGCTCAGTACATTCACCAAGCAACCCATGCCTTGTTCAATCACCAACCTTAAAATAATCAAAAGCAAACCATTCTTCTTTTCATAGCAGAATGGTTCCTTTTTTATAGAAAAGACCGTACTTTTTAAGAAAAATATGATAAAATAGACTCTGTACGTACTTGATACAAAGATGAGGGTATTTAGGTTTTAACGATTTTTAATAGTCGATTAATTTTTAATCAAAATCTGAAAATTGGTGTCTATAAAAAATACGAACGAAGTGAGTGTTAAAAGATATTTCACGCTATAGTGGTATCCTAGAGAATAACTCTGTTATTTTCTAGGACGGAATTTTTGAGACTTCAGGCTTAAAAATTAGGGATGAAATTCCTTGGATTTCTAAAATCATCCACTGGATAATTTTACCTCCCGTCCGCACTGTACCAGTGAAATATCAAAAAGATTCATAATTGAATTTTGGCCTCATTTCTTAGGAAAAAAGATAAGCTTTCTAGCACTCATCGAGTGCGGCGTCACCTTCCTATTTTTCTACAGAAATGTTCGGCAAGCCGAAACGTCCAAAATATCTTGATTAATTGAACCCGGCCGAAAAGCCGTGTAAAAAAGATAAACTGTCTTGTCTTCATCGAAGACTTCGTCAGTTTCCTATTTTTACTTTGCTTTTGACGGCCTTAGTATCTTGATCTTTGTAGGCAAGGCGTATAATTTTATCAATCCAAAGGGGATTAAAATGACAAAACAAGTGTTTCAAACGACTTTTGCGGGTCGTGAGTTAATCGTAGAGACTGGTCAGGTTGCTAAGCAAGCAAATGGCTCTGTTGTGGTACGTTACGGTGAGTCAACTGTCTTGACTGCTGCCGTTATGTCTAAGAAGATGGCAACTGGGGACTTCTTCCCGCTTCAAGTCAACTACGAAGAAAAAATGTATGCGGCTGGGAAGTTTCCTGGTGGCTTTATGAAACGTGAAGGACGTCCTTCAACAGATGCGACTTTGACAGCGCGTTTGATTGACCGTCCAATCCGTCCAATGTTTGCGGAAGGTTTCCGTAATGAAGTGCAAGTCATCAATACGGTTCTTTCTTACGATGAAAATGCATCTGCACCAATGGCAGCTATGTTTGGTTCATCATTGGCCTTGTCTATCTCAGATATTCCATTTGACGGCCCAATCGCTGGGGTACAAGTAGGCTATGTTGATGGTCAAATTATCATCAACCCAACGCAAGAACAAGCAGATCAATCACTTCTTGAATTGACAGTAGCTGGTACGAAACACGCTATCAACATGGTAGAGTCTGGTGCCAAAGAATTGTCAGAAGAAATCATGTTGGAAGCTCTTCTGAAAGGACATGAAGCTGTCAAAGAATTGATTGCCTTCCAAGAAGAAATCGTTGCGGCAGTTGGTAAAGAAAAAGCAGAAGTAGAATTGCTTCATGTAGATGCTGACTTGCAAGCTGAAATCATCGCAGCTTACAACAGTGACCTCCAAAAAGCGGTTCAAGTAGAAGAAAAATTGGCTCGTGAAGCTGCAACTCAAGCAGTGAAGGACCAAGTCACAGCCGTTTACGAAGAAAAATATGCAGACCACGAAGAATTTGACCGTATCATGCGTGATGTGGCTGAAATCTTGGAACAAATGGAACACGCAGAAGTGCGCCGTTTGATCACAGAAGACAAGGTACGTCCTGATGGTCGTAAGGTCGATGAAATCCGTCCTTTGGATGCGGTTGTTGACTTCGTTCCCCGTGTGCACGGTTCAGGTCTCTTTACTCGTGGACAAACTCAGGCTCTTTCTATCTTGACTTTGGCGCCAATGGGTGAAACGCAAATCATCGATGGTTTGGATCCAGAGTACAAGAAACGCTTTATGCACCACTATAACTTCCCACAATACTCTGTAGGGGAAACAGGTCGTTACGGTGCGCCTGGTCGTCGTGAAATTGGTCACGGTGCTCTTGGTGAGCGTGCCCTTGCTCAAGTTTTGCCAAGCTTGGAAGAATTCCCATACGCTATCCGCCTAGTAGCAGAAGTCTTGGAATCAAACGGTTCTTCATCTCAAGCCTCTATCTGTGCGGGAACACTTGCCCTTATGGCTGGTGGTGTGCCAATCAAGGCACCAGTAGCAGGTATTGCGATGGGTCTCATCTCAGATGGTAATAACTATACAGTATTGACAGATATCCAAGGTTTGGAAGACCACTTTGGAGATATGGACTTTAAGGTTGCAGGTACTCGCGATGGTATTACAGCCCTTCAGATGGATATTAAGATCCAAGGGATTACTGCTGAAATCTTGATGGAAGCTCTTGCTCAAGCCAAGAAAGCTCGTTTTGAAATCCTTGATGTGATCGAAGCAACTATTCCAGAAGTGCGTCCAGAATTGGCTCCAACAGCTCCGAAAATTGATACTATTAAGATTGATGTTGATAAGATCAAGATTGTCATCGGTAAAGGTGGAGAAACCATCGATAAGATCATCGCTGAAACAGGCGTTAAGATTGACATCGACGAAGAAGGTAACGTATCTATCTACTCTAGCGACCAAGATGCCATCAACCGTGCTAAAGAAATCATTGCTGGTTTGGTTCGTGAAGCGAAAGTGGACGAAGTCTACCATGCCAAAGTTGTTCGTATCGAGAAATTTGGTGCCTTTGTCAACCTCTTTGACAAGACAGATGCCCTCGTACACATTTCTGAAATGGCTTGGACTCGTACTAATAATGTAGAAGATTTAGTTCAAATTGGTGATTTTGTAGATGTGAAGATTATTAAGATCGATGAAAAAGGTCGTGTAGATGCTTCTATGAAGGCACTCTTGCCACGTCCGCCAAAACCTGAACGTTCAGAAGAAAAAGGGGATAAAGGTCATCGTCATGGCGATCGTCCTCGTCACCACCACAAGGACCACAAACCTAAGAAAGAAACTACAGAAACACCAAAAGACTCAGAATAAGAAAGGAGAAATGTATGGGATGGTGGCGTGAAACCATTGATATCGTAAAAGAAAATGATCCAGCGGCTCGCACTACCTTGGAAGTCTTGCTGACTTATCCTGGTGTCAAAGCCTTGGCTGCTCACCGTCTCTCTCATTTTCTCTGGAAACATGGCTTTAAGCTTTTAGCTCGTATGCACAGCCAGTTTTGGCGTTTTTGGACGCAGATAGAGATTCACCCTGGTGCTCAGATCGAATCAGGTGTCTTTATTGACCATGGAGCAGGACTTGTGATTGGGGAAACAGCTATCGTTGAAAAAGGTGTTCTTCTCTACCATGGGGTTACTCTTGGTGGGACAGGTAAGGATAGTGGCAAACGCCATCCGACCGTTCGTAAAGGAGCTCTCATCTCTGCTCATGCCCAAGTCATCGGACCTGTAGAAATCGGTGAAAATGCCAAAGTCGGTGCCGCTGCGGTCGTTGTGGCAGATGTTCCTAGTGATGTGACGGTTGTCGGTATTCCTGCTAAGATTGTTCGTGTTCACGGGCAAAAGGATGAACCAACCATTCACGAAGTCGAAGAAAAACGTGAATACTACGTCAATAAACTTGAGCATGCTAGAGAAGCCAGCCACAGGTCGTCTGGTTTGTAATGAGAAGTGACTCTTTAATTAGGAAGTTAGGCCGATGCTATTAGAAGAATTTGAAAATGTACCTGCTGTTATCGAGCCAACTGATCGAAGCCTCCTTAGTGGTGGAGAAATCTGTGATACGATTATTTTATCTTTTAATGGAGAAATCGTTGAACGAGTAAAGCAGTTTGAAGATGTTTACGAAGGTGGCTATCTAACCAATCTAAATGGTAGATTTCCATGGTATATCTATGAAAAAGATGGGAGTAAGGTAGCAGTTGCTATAGCTACGATTGGAGCCCCGATGGTTGTTGGACTCTTAGAAGAACTCAAAGCAAGAGGATTTAAGAACTTTATTGTTTTGGGTTCTTGCGGAGTTCTAGATCAGTCTATTCAGGCAGATAAGATTATCCTACCAAGTTCAGCTCTACGTGATGAAGGTACAAGTTACCATTACGCTCCTGCAAGTGATGAAATAGCTTATGATGAAACTCTACTCTTAACCATAGAAGAAGCTTTAAACAAATCTGATATTGAGCACATTCGAACAAAGGCTTGGACCACAGATGCTTTTTATCGTGAAACAGCTGATAAGGTCAAACGTAGACTAGCAGCAGGTGCGACTGTTGTAGATATGGAAGCCTCAGCAATCATGGCTTGGGCACAATTTCGACAAGCAAAAGTTTATCAATTTTTTTATACAGCTGATTATGTTGACCATCATAATCATGAGTGGGATGCAAGATACGAAGAAAGAAAAGCAGATGCTATGACTTTCTTTGAGATAGCATTAGTAATTGCTAGAGAGTTGGATTGAAACGACTCTTTACGATAAACAAGACACAGAAAGGAGTCAGTGAGTGATTAAAATCTATGACACCATGTCTCGTGATTTGCGAGAATTTGTCCCAATCGAGGACGGTAAGGTCAAGATGTATGTCTGTGGGCCAACCGTCTACAACTATATCCACGTGGGGAATGCCCGTTCGACAGTAGCTTTCGATACCATTCGTCGCTACTTTGAGTATCGTGGCTATGAGGTTGCCTATATTTCTAACTTCACCGATGTGGATGATAAGATTATCAACCGTGCCAAAGAAGAAGGCATCACACCTCAAGAAGTAGCTGACAAGTATATCGCTGCATTTCGTGAGGATGTTACGGCCTTGGGCGTCAAGCCTGCTACCCGTCATCCACGAGTAGTCGAGTTTATGGCTGACATCATCCGTTTTGTGGAAGACCTGATTGAAAAAGGTTATGCCTATGAGAGTCAGGGCGATGTCTATTTCCGTGTGGAAAAATCCCATAACTATGCTAAGTTAGCCAATAAAAGCTTAGAAGACTTGGAGCTAGGAGCTTCAGGTCGGACAGACGAAGAAACAGCTCGCAAGGAAAACCCTGTAGACTTTGCCCTTTGGAAAGCAGCTAAACCAGGTGAGATTTCTTGGGACAGCCCTTGGGGTCCTGGTCGTCCAGGCTGGCACATCGAGTGTTCGGTCATGTCTACTGAGATTTTAGGCGATACCATCGATATTCACGGTGGTGGAGCTGACCTTGAGTTTCCACACCACACCAACGAAATTGCCCAGTCAGAAGCCAAGACAGGTAAGACCTTTGCCAACTACTGGATGCACAATGGTTTTGTCAATATTGACAATGTCAAGATGTCCAAGTCTTTGGGGAACTTCATTACGGTACACGATGCCCTCGAAACGATCGACGGTCAAGTATTGCGTTTCTTCTTTGCGACTCAGCATTACCGCAAGCCAATCAACTTTACGGAAAAAGCTGTGCGTGATGCTGAGACCAATCTCAAGTATCTGAAGAACACTTATGAGCAACCATTTTCTGGAACTGTAGATGCGGGGGAGTTGCAAACTTATAAAGATAAGTTCGTAGCTGCAATGGATGAAGATTTCAATACAGCAAATGGTATCACAGTCGTCTTTGAAATGGCCAAGTGGATCAACTCAGGCAACTATGATGAAGCGGTTAAGGAAGCTCTTGCAGCTATGTTAGAGGTCTTTGGTATTGTCTTTGTTGAGGAAGTTTTGGATGAAGAGATTGAAGCCTTGATTCAAAAACGTCAAGAAGCGCGTGCCAATCGTGATTTTGCGACAGCTGACCAAATCCGTGACCAACTGGCTGCTCAAGGGATTAAGCTACTGGATACCAAGGATGGAGTGAGGTGGACACGTGATTGATGTCAATCTCATTAACGGGATTGCTCTAGCCTTTGAAGGAGATGCGGTGTATTCAATGTATATTCGCCGTCACCTCATCCTAAAAGGCATGACCAAGCCCAATAAACTCCACCAAGAGGCAACTAAGTATGTGTCAGCCAAGGCTCAGGCACGCTTGATTTCCCTCATGTTGGAGGAGCAAGTCCTAACGGAAAAGGAAGAAGAAATCTATAAACGGGGTCGTAATACCAATAGTCATACCAAGGCAAAGAACGCAGATGTAGTGACCTACCGTATGTCTACTGGTTTTGAAGCGGTCATGGGTTATCTTCATATGACTGAAAATGTGGAGCGCCTTGAAACCTTGATTTCTTGGTGCATCCAAAAAGTGGAGGGCTTGGAATGATTGCAAAAGAATTACTAGATTGGTTTCCACAAGCTCAAATCGTAGACCAACCAGTCGATAAGGAAGGTTATCTGACGCTTCCAGTATCCGCAAATCAGTGGGTTTTACTGGAAGAAGCTGGACTTAGTGAACGTGAGAAACAGTTGGTGGCTCTCTTAACCCAGCAGGAACAAACCATCTCTCTCAATCCATGGTATAGCTATTTGATTGAAGGCAAGGGACCAGCACCGCAAAGTTTTAAAAAGCTACAAGTTGTCTATTGTCACCTTTCCTATTACCAACAGGAAAACTTGACTTCTTGGTTGGATATGATGAGAACCCTCTTTCCTAATTGCGAGACAGTGCTTCAGGTGGGAGTTCAGGATTACCTATTTGTTCTCCAACAGGACAAATACACTTCTGTTCGGTCTATCTTAACAGATACCTTGGAAGCCGTAGAATACGATTTTGGGGTTCGCTTATCCATTATGCTGGGGCAGGTCTGGTCGCAAACAGGAAATCAGAGTTTGACAGATCTCATCAAAGCAGAACGTGACTTGTTTAAAAACTGGTGGCGTCAAGGTCATCAAGGATTCCATACGTTTTCTCAGCTCTACCTTTGGAGTATGGGGGAAAAAATGGTGGATCTTGATTTGATAAAAGATTATCTCCACCAGATGATTTTGGATCAGGATCAAATTCAGGAAATCATTCTCTCCTTATGGGAAAATAGTGCAGTCCTAACTAAAACAGCACAGCAACTGTATTTGCACCGTAATTCTCTCCAATACAAGATTGATAAATGGGAAGAATTGACAGGGCTTCAGTTGAAAGAACTGACAGATTTGACCTTGTGTTATCAATTGATTTTACCAGATATTATTTAAAGTTTTGTGCAAGTTGCACAGAACTTTTTTATTTTTTTGGTCACTTTGCCATAGAAATGTAAAGCGTTTTCATTTATAATTAAACTATCAACAATTAAAGGAGTTCACCGAAATGGTAGAATTAAATCTTAAAAACATTTACAAAAAATATCCAAACAGCGAACATTACTCAGTTGAAGACTTCAACTTGGACATCAAAGACAAAGAATTTATCGTTTTCGTAGGACCTTCAGGATGTGGTAAATCAACTACTCTCCGTATGATTGCAGGTCTTGAAGATATCACAGAAGGTACTGCATCTATCGATGGCGTTGTTGTCAATGACGTAGCTCCAAAAGACCGTGACATCGCCATGGTATTCCAAAACTACGCTCTTTACCCACACATGACTGTATACGATAACATGGCTTTCGGTTTGAAATTGCGTAAATACAGCAAAGAAGACATCGACAAACGTGTACAAGAAGCAGCAGAAATTCTTGGTTTGAAAGAATTTTTGGATCGTAAACCAGCTGACCTTTCAGGTGGTCAACGTCAACGTGTTGCCATGGGTCGTGCGATCGTCCGTGATGCAAAAGTATTCTTGATGGACGAACCTTTGTCAAACTTGGATGCGAAACTTCGTGTATCCATGCGTGCTGAAATCGCTAAAATCCACCGTCGTATCGGAGCTACAACTATCTACGTAACTCACGACCAAACAGAAGCGATGACACTTGCAGACCGTATCGTTATCATGTCAGCAACTAAAAACCCTGCTGGTACTGGTACTATCGGACGTGTTGAACAAATCGGTACTCCTCAAGAAGTTTACAAAAACCCAGTTAACAAATTCGTAGCAGGATTCATCGGAAGCCCAGCTATGAACTTCATCAACGTAAAATTGATCGGTGACCACATCGTTGGTGACGCCTTTAACTTGAAAGTTCCAGAAGGTGCTTTGAAAGTTCTTCGCGATAAAGGATACGAAGGTAAAGAGTTGATCTTCGGTATCCGTCCAGAAGACGTGAACGCAGAACCTGCTTTCCTTGAAACATTCCCAGAATCAGTTGTGAAAGCAACGATCTCTGTATCAGAATTGCTTGGTTCAGAATCTCACCTATACTGCCAAGTTGGTAAAGATGAATTCGTTGCTAAGGTTGACGCACGTGACTACTTGCAAGCTGGTGCAACTGTGGAACTTGGATTTGACTTGAACAAAGCTCACTTCTTTGACGTAGAAACTGAAAAGACAGTTTACTAAGATAGATTTGAACTAAAACAACACTACTAGAGTTTTTCTAGTAGTGTTTTTTTATAAAGTTTAGAAACTCGGATAGAAGGAGACTTTACTAGTTTTCTTATTGACTAAAAAGTGTTAAAATGGTAGGAAGAACTGGAGAGTATGCATGCCAAAAGAAGTAATTTATTCTGGCGATGAAGTCGTCGCTTTAACGCAAAAATATTTATCGAAAGAAGATGTGGCTTTTGTCCATAAGGCCTTGGTTTATGCTGTAGAGTGCCACAGTGGCCAATATCGTAAATCAGGCGAGCCTTACATTATCCACCCTATCCAGGTAGCAGGTATCTTGG
The DNA here is from genome assembly GCF_040888245.1 of Streptococcus wuxiensis. Classification (NCBI taxonomy): domain Bacteria; kingdom Bacillati; phylum Bacillota; class Bacilli; order Lactobacillales; family Streptococcaceae; genus Streptococcus; species Streptococcus wuxiensis. The sequence continues at coordinate 15,652 of NZ_JBFNFE010000006.1, read as the reverse complement.
CTAAGCTCAAGCTGGACGCCGTTACTGTTGCCTGTGGTTTTTTGCATGACGTGGTAGAAGACACAGATGCTACTTTGGATGATTTAGAGCGCGAGTTTGGCCATGATGTTCGAGTGATTGTAGACGGTGTTACCAAGCTTGGTAAGGTCGAATACAAGTCTATAGAAGAGCAGTTGGCTGAGAATCACCGCAAGATGCTTATGGCCATGTCAGAGGATATCCGCGTTATTTTGGTTAAGCTCTCTGACCGCCTGCACAATATGCGTACCCTCACGCATCTTCGTAAGGACAAGCAAGAACGTATTTCCCGAGAAACCATGGAAATCTACGCACCACTTTCTCACCGTCTGGGGATTTCAAGTGTTAAGTGGGAACTAGAGGATCTTTCCTTCCGTTATCTCAATCCGACAGAGTTTTACAAGATAACTCACATGATGAAGGAGAAACGTCAAGAACGTGAAGCCTTGGTCGATGAAGTTGTGACGAAGCTTGAGGAGTATTCATCTGAGCGTAATCTTACAGGAAAAATCTATGGCCGTCCTAAGCATATCTACTCTATTTACCGTAAGATGCAGGACAAGAAAAAACGCTTTGAGGAGATCTATGACCTGATTGCCATTCGCTGTATCCTAGATACTCAGAGTGATGTCTATGCCATGTTGGGTTACGTTCATGAGCTATGGAAACCAATGCCAGGACGTTTCAAGGACTACATTGCTAATCGTAAGGCCAATGGTTACCAGTCTATCCATACGACTGTTTATGGACCAAAAGGACCGATTGAGTTCCAGATCCGTACCAAGGAAATGCACGAGGTTGCTGAGTACGGGGTTGCGGCTCACTGGGCCTACAAAAAAGGAATGAAAGGCCAAGTTAATAGTAAAGAATCTGCCATTGGGATGAACTGGATCAAGGAGATGATGGAACTCCAAGATCAGGCGGATGATGCCAAGGAATTTGTAGATACGGTCAAAGAAAACTATCTGGCTGAGGAGATTTACGTCTTTACTCCAGATGGGGCGGTTCGTTCTCTTCCAAAGGATTCGGGACCGATTGACTTTGCCTATGAGATTCATACCAAGATCGGGGAAAAAGCAACTGGTGCCAAGGTCAATGGCCGTATGGTACCCTTGACTACCAAGCTGAAAACAGGGGACCAGGTTGAAATCATCACCAATCCAAATTCATTTGGACCAAGCCGCGACTGGCTCAACATGGTTAAGACCAGTAAGGCTCGCAACAAAATTCGTCAATTCTTTAAAAACCAAGATAAAGAATTGTCCATCAATAAAGGCCGTGAAATGCTGATTAGTCAGCTCCAAGAAAACGGCTATGTGGCCAATAAATTTATGGACAAGCGCCACATGGATGAAGTCCTTCAAAAAACCAGCTACAAGACAGAAGAAGCCCTTTTTGCAGCCATTGGTTTTGGAGAAATCGGAGCCATTACCGTCTTCAACCGTTTGACGGAAAAAGAACGTCGTGAAGAAGAACGTGCCAAGGCTAAGGCAGAAGCAGAAGAACTGGTCAAGGGTGGCGAAGTCAAGGTAGAGAACAAGGACACGCTTAAGGTGAAGCATGAGGGTGGAGTTGTCATCCAAGGTGCTTCTGGGCTCTTGGTCCGGATTGCCAAATGTTGTAACCCTGTTCCAGGAGATGATATCGTTGGTTATATTACCAAAGGTCGCGGAGTTGCCATCCACCGTGTGGACTGTATGAACCTTCGTTCACAGGAAAACTATGAGCAACGTCTGCTAGATGTTGAATGGGAAGACCAATTTTCAACCAAGGAATATATGGCTCATATCGATATCTATGGACTCAACCGTTCTGGTCTTTTGAATGATATCTTGCAAGTCCTATCAAACACAACTAAGAATATTTCTTCGGTTAATGCCCAACCGACCAAGGACATGAAATTTGCCAATATCCATGTATCCTTTGGAATTTCTAACCTTTCAATGTTGACAACGGTAGTTGATAAGATTAAGAGTGTACCAGAAGTCTACTCAGTCAAACGGACCAATGGTTAAGTTAGCTCGATACAGTCAGAAAGGATTTCTATGAAAATCATCGTTCAGCGAGTCAAGCAAGCTCAGGTTTCTATTGAGGGGCAGATTCATGGTCAAATCAAACAAGGACTTTTGCTCTTAGTGGGTGTTGGACCTGAGGATCAGCAAGAGGATTTGGAGTATGCGGTCAGAAAACTTGTCAACATGCGTATCTTTTCGGATAGTGAAGGCAAGATGAATCTTTCTGTTAAGGATATCCAAGGAGAAATTCTCTCCATCTCTCAATTCACTCTGTTTGCTGATACCAAAAAAGGCAATCGTCCAGCATTTACAGGCGCCGCTAAACCAGATATGGCTGAGGCCTTCTATCAAGATTTTAACCAGGAACTAGCCAAAGAGGTTCCTGTTGAAACAGGTGTCTTCGGAGCAGATATGCAGGTGGGATTAGTCAATGATGGGCCGGTAACTATCATCCTTGATACAAAAAATAGATAAGAAAAACCAAGCTTGTTAGCTTGGTTTTTTTGTGACGGATTTAGTTCATCTTTTCAACATAGAGCTGTTTGGCGATTTCTAGACTTACCAAGAGTTCTTCGTTCTTATGAATCAAAGTAAAGGTGTTAGAAAAGTCATCAAACTGTTGAACTTGGAGTTTGTCTCCGATATTGATGGCATGTTTTTCCAGATATTTTAGGAGATCAAAACTATCGTGAACCCGAGTCAGGAGATAGGTTCCAGCTTCTTTGGTTTCTGATAGTGGTAGGTTGTTGATTTCAACCAAAAGCTCTCCCTTAGCAGGAATGGTACCACCGTGAGGGCAAGTTTTTGGGAAACCTAGCATACTTTCTAATCTCTCTACAAAAAAGTCTGAAACGGTATGTTCTAATACTTCAGCTTCCTCATGAATTTGGTCACTAGTATAGTCTAGATGGTGGACCAGAAAAACCTCAATCAGACGATGTTTACGATAAAGTTCTGATACAAGTGTTAGCCCAATATCGGTTAGCAAGTATCCTTTCTTCTTATCTTTTAAGATGAGATTTTCAGACTGCATGCGTTTAATCATTTCAGTTACAGCTGGAGGAGATACCTGCATTCGAGCAGCAATTTCCTTATTGGTAATCTTAGGAACATCCATGCCAATCTCATAAATACATTTTAAGTAGTCTTCTTTATTTGGTGTCATTCGCATTTCCTTGTTTATTATCTCCATCTAGTATACCAAAAAAGAGGCTGGGACAAAAGTCCTAGCCTCTCACTTGTCTTTGGATTGTCGAGCAAGACGCAGTGGTTGAGTGGACTCTACTACGCTGATTTCATCAGCTTGTACAGCCCTACTCAACTGTGCGGAGGTGGGACGACGAACTCGAATTTTAACGAATTACCGATTTCTGTCCCACTCTCTATTGCTACAAGAGCTTGACTTAGTTGAGTTCTTTTGCAGCTGCAATAGCGTCTTCAAAGTCTGGCTCGCTGTTGATATTGTCTACGTATTCGACGTAGCGGATGATATTATCGGTATCGAGAACAAAAACTGCGCGTGCAAGCAGATGCCATTCATTGATTAAGAGGGCATAATCGCGTCCAAAGGAGTGGTCGAAGTAGTCTGAAAGCATGATGGCATTCTCAATTCCCTCAGCACCACACCAGCGTTTTTGTGCAAATGGAAGGTCCATAGATACCGTTAGGACAACAGTGTTGTCTAAGCTAGCTAATTCTTGGTTAAAGCGACGAGTCTGAAGCGAGCAGATGCCTGTATCGATAGAAGGGATGACACTCAAAATCTTTTTCTTGCCTTCAAAGTCAGCCAGTGTTTTTTTAGAGAGGTCAGTCGTTGTGAGAGAGAAATCAAGTGCTTTGTCTCCTACTTGTAGTTGTTTTCCTGTAAACGTAACAGGGTTTCCGAGGAATGTAGTCATAAGCTACTCCAATCTTTTTTCTTTCATTTTACATTAAACGTTCAGACTTTTCCAATAGTTTGACCGAAAATTGATTAGACAAAAAACGCCAATTCATGGTGACTGACGTTTTTTAATGGATTATTTTGACAAACCTTCAGCAATCTTGTCAAGGTTGTATTTCATCATGTTGTAGTAGCTGTCACCTTCTTTACCTTCTTCAGCGATTGAGTCAGTAAAGATTTGTGCGTAAATTGGAATATTTGTGTCTTGTGAAACAGTCTTCATTGGACGATCATCGACACTGGATTCAACAAATAGTGATGGAACTTTCATTTGGCGAAGTTTTTCAACCAAAGTCTTGATTTGGTCAGGTGTTCCTTCTTCTTCAGTATTGATTTCCCAGATGTAGGCACTTGGGACACCGTAAGCTTTAGAGAAGTATTTGAAGCATCCTTCGCTGGTTACGATGAGTTTCTTGTCCGCATCAATAGCGTTAAATTTCTCTTTGGCTTCCTTGTCAAGCTTGTCTAGTTTTTCAGTGTATTCTTTGAGATTCTTTTCGTAGAATTCCTTGTTGCTAGGGTCTTTGGCGATGAGTTGCTTAGCAATATTTTGAGCATAGATGATCCCATTTTCAAGATTGAGCCAAGCGTGTGGGTCTTCTTTCCCTTTTTCATTTTCCCCTTCTAGGTAGATGACATCAACGCCTTCACTAACTGCAAAGTAGTCTTTGTTTTCAGTTTTCTTAGCATTCTCAACTAATTTTGTAAACCAGGCATTTCCACCTGTTTCAAGGTTGATACCATTGTAGAAAATTAAGTCGGCTTGCGAAGTTTTCTTGACGTCTTCTGGTAGTGGCTCGTACTCGTGTGGATCTTGTCCAACAGGCACGATACTATGAAGATCAATCTTGTCTCCTGCGATATTTTTAGTAATATCAGCGATGATAGAGTTAGTTGCTACAACCTTTAGTTTTTGGTTTGTAGATGCTGTGTCTTTTTTTCCGCTAGCACAGGCAGCTAATCCAATGATAGCAAGAAAAAGAACAAGCAATGTACCTAATTTTTTCATTATATTCCTCCAGAGGGGCTCCCTCATTATTGTTTGATTTTTTTATTTTTCAGCTTCAGATAACGTTGTTTTGGTGCGATAAAGAAACTGATGAGAAAGAAACTTGCAGATGTCAGCACGATACTTGAACCTGCAGCCAGGTTAAAGCTATAACCGATAAAAAGTCCCAAGACAGAAGCTAGAGCTCCCAAGCCTGATGAAAGAAAAATCATGGTCTTTAGACTATTGGCGTAAAGATAAGCTGTCGCGGCTGGAGTAATCAGCATGGCTACGATAAGGATGGTTCCGACACTTTGCATAGCAGTCACTGACACCAAAGTCAAGAGTATCATGAGTAGATAGTGGTAGAAATTAACTGGCATGCCCATAGCTTTGGCTAGGAGTTCATCAAAGGATGTAATCAAGAGTTGCTTGAAGAAAATCCCGATAATCAATAGAATGAGAGCTCCCATACCGATGGTAATATACATGTCTATGTCTTGCACAGCTAAGATATTCCCAAAGAGAATATGGAAGAGGTCAGTCGAGCTTTTAGCCACACTAATCAAGATAATGCCCAGAGCCAATAAAGATGAAAAGGTAATCCCAATGGCAGTGTCACTCTTGATAATAGAGTTCCCCTTGATGTAGGTGATGATGACAGAGGCAAGCAGTCCAAAGATGATAGCACCAATAAAGAAGTCAATTCCTAAAATAAAAGAAAGAGCTACACCTGGTAAGACAGCGTGCGAGATAGCATCTCCCATAAGGGACATACCACGGAGAATGATAAAGCATCCGACCGCTCCAGCAACAATACCAATCACAACAGCTGTAATCAAGGCATTTTGGAGAAAGTGGAAGTTCTGCAATCCATCTATAAATTCTGCAATCATAGGTCACCTCCATTGAAAAAGAGTCGGTCACCATAAGCTTGTTTGAGATTGGCTTGGGTGAAGGTCTCCTTTGTTGGACCAAAGGCAATTAGCTCCTTGTTGAGAAGGAGTACCTGGTCAAAATAATGGGCAACCTTGCCGAGGTCATGGTGAACGATAAGGACAGTCTTGCCAGCTTTTTTAAGTTCTCTCAGCGTGTTCATGATGATCTCTTCACTGACAGAGTCAATCCCCACAAAGGGCTCGTCTAAGAGAATATAATCAGCATCTTGAACTAGACAACGGGCAATCAAGACACGCTGGAATTGGCCACCAGAGAGTTGACTAATCTGACGATCTGCGTAGTCAGAAAGTCCAACAATTTCTAGTGCTTCAGCCACCTTTTGCCAGTGGTTTGCTTTTAAAGTGTGAAAGAGTGGAATGGATGGATAGAGTCCCAGAGAGACACATTCTTTTACCTTGATAGGGAAGTTGTAGTCGATATGAATTTTTTGCTCGACATAGGCAACTTTCTTAAGAGATTTTTTCATTTCTTTATCTTCGATAAAAGCATGTCCTTCATGTGGGATAATGCCCAGCATACCTTTTAATAATGTTGATTTCCCGGCGCCGTTTGGACCAATAATTCCGGTAATCGTTGGTCCTTGGAGCACTAGTGAAATATCCTTTAGTGCCAACGTTTCTTTGTAGGAGACACTGAGGTTTTCGATACGTATCATACAGTTGTATTCCTCCTGGATTTTAATATACATTAATTTTATTTTTAAGTCAAGTTAATTTTGGTAAAAATTTAAAATATTAACGTTGAAATCAAATAGGAGGAGACGGCATTTTTAATTGCATTCCCCAGGGATTTTTGCTAAGCTAAGAATAAGTGAAAAATGAAAGCGAGAACAAGATGACACGATATCAAGATGATTTTTATGATGCTATAAATGGTGAGTGGGAAAAGACTGCTGTTATTCCAGCAGATAAATCGAGAACAGGTGGTTTTATCGACCTTGACGAAGAAATTGAAGAGTTGATGCTAACGACGACGGACAAATGGTTGGCAGGAGAAGATGTGCCAGAAGATGCCATCTTAGCAAACTTTGTCAAGTACCACAGCATGGTGAGAGATTTCGACAAGCGAGAAGCAGATGGAATTGAGCCAGTCCTTCCTATGCTTAAGGAATACCAAGATTTGGAGAGCTTCGCGGACTTTACAAGAAAGCTAGCAGAGTTTGAATTAGCTGGTAAACCAAACTTCCTTCCATTTGGTGTATCACCAGACTTTATGGATGCTAGAACCAATGTTCTCTGGGCTAGTGCACCAGGAACTATTTTACCTGATACAACCTACTATGCGGAAGACCATCCTCAGCGTGAGGAATTATTGAACCTTTGGAAAGAAAGTACTTCTAATCTCCTCAAAGCCTATAACTTCTCAGATGAAGAAATCGAAGATCTTTTAGAGAAACGATTGGAGTTGGACCGCCGTATCGCAGGAGTCGTACTTTCAAACGAAGAGAGTTCAGAATATGCTAAACTTTACCATCCATACTCTTATGAAGATTTCAAAAAGTTTGCTCCTGCACTTCCTTTAGATGATTTTTTCCAAGCGGTGATTGGACAAACACCAGACAAGATTATCGTAGATGAAGAACGTTTCTGGCAAGCAGCAGAGCAATTCTATAGTGAAGAAGCTTGGCCTTTGCTCAAAGCAAGCTTGATCTTGAGTGTGGTCAATCTTTCAACTAGTTATCTAACAGACGAAATCCGTATTTTGTCAGGTGCTTATGGCCGTGCCCTTTCAGGAGTTCCAGAAGCCCAAGACAAGCGCAAGGCTGCTTACCACTTAGCTCAAGGACCATTCAAACAAGCGCTCGGTCTTTGGTATGCACATGAAAAATTCTCTCCAGAAGCCAAGGCAGACGTAGAGAAAAAAGTGGCGACCATGATTGATGTTTATAAGGAACGTTTGGCTAAAAACGACTGGCTGACTCCTGAAACTCGAGAAAAAGCCATCGTTAAACTCAATGTGATCAAGCCTTATATCGGTTATCCAGAAGAACTGCCAGCTCGCTATAAGGACAAGGTTGTAGATGAATCTGCTAGCCTCTTTGATAATGCCCTAGCCTTTGCGCGTGTGGAAATTAAGCACAGTTGGAGCAAGTGGAATCAGCCGGTTGACTACAAGGAGTGGGGAATGCCTGCTCATATGGTCAATGCCTACTACAATCCACAAAAGAACTTGATTGTCTTCCCAGCTGCTATCTTACAGGCACCATTCTATGACTTGCATCAGTCATCTTCTGCCAACTATGGTGGTATTGGTGCAGTTATCGCCCATGAAATCTCTCACGCCTTTGATACTAATGGAGCTTCCTTTGATGAAAATGGAAGTCTCAAGGATTGGTGGACTGAGAGCGACTACGCAGCCTTTAAAGAAAAAACACAGAAGGTTATCGACCAGTTTGATGGTCAAGAATCTTACGGTGCAAAAATCAATGGGAAATTAACTGTATCCGAAAACGTTGCTGACCTTGGAGGAATCGCTGCAGCGCTAGAAGCTGCTAAGAGAGAGCCAGACTTCTCAGCTGAAGAGTTCTTCCATAACTTTGCTCGTATCTGGCGTATGAAAGGTCGCCCAGAGTTGATGAAACTCATGGCCAGCGTTGATGTGCACGCCCCAGCTAAACTCCGTGTTAATGTCCAAGTGCCAAACTTTGATGACTTCTTTACAACCTATGATGTCAAAGAAGGCGACGGCATGTGGCGCTCACCAGAAGACCGTGTGATTATTTGGTAATCAAAAAACCAAGGATGATTGTCCTTGGTTTTTATGCTTTAGAAAAATGGATTGAAGGTTTTTTCGTGCGCGATAGTCGTAGCAGGTCCGTGCCCTGGATAGACATCGTAGTTTGGAAGGGTGAAGAGCTGGGTTTGGACACTATGAAGAAGTTGTTCCATACTACCAGTTGGCAAGTCTGTCCGACCAATGGTTTCTCGGAAAAGGGCATCTCCCGTTAAGACCAAGTGTCCATCTGGGAAAACCAATGAAACTCCACCGATAGAGTGGCCTGGCGTTGGTAAGACTGTAAAGCGGAATTCTTCAATCTGGTATTCTTCATGAAAGACATAAGTGTGTTCAGCTGGTTTGCAGATGACATCTGCCATATCGTCATGTCGAGGGAGACCTGAAAGGTTGTCAACAGGGGTATAGAGCCAAGAAGCTTCACTTTCTGCCACATAGACTGGAGGATTTCCATAAGTATCTCTGACCAAGTCAAGACTCATAATATGGTCGTAGTGAGTGTGGGTCAGAAGAATGGCACAGACCGGTTTGTTGATGGTTTCGATAGTCTTGCGAATGGCCTCCCAATGGCTACCAGGATCGACTACAATCAGGTGTTGCTCCCCTTCAAGATAATAAGTATTTTCATAGGCGACAGGATTCACAGTTTTATGGATTTTCATAGGATTTCCTCTTTCATAGATTTACAGTTTCTAGTATAACACAGAAGAATAAAATAAGGAATCAACAAGAAAGTCCCTCCATAAAGGAAGGGACTTTTAACTTTTTAAAAATGATTTTTCCAAGCTTGGAAGCGTGCATCCAGTAGGAGTTGCGTCAGGTTTCTTAAGATTTCGACTTGCTCGGGCTCCAGTGTCTGGGCTTGAGAAACAAGTTGTCGAATGTGTTCAATAGCATTTCTAGAAGATAAATCGTTGATGGAAGTGATTCCAGATTCTAGTATGGTTCCGAAAAAGAGATCAAAGTAGAGCTCTAGTTCTTCATCGGGCACACTGTCCACCCATTCTTTAAGAGTGTCTTTGATTTGGAGACTTTCGCTACTAATTTCCTCTAGTTGGACAAAGTGTTTGTCTTCAACCTGCCAACTAAAGGTGTCATGCTGGGCAAGACCGCCTAAAGCAGTGCTTCGAACGACGATTTTCTTATCAGGGATTTCCAGCATCATCCCGATGATAGAACCTTGTGGGACAAATACTTTTGTTCTTTCCATCATGTTTTGATAGCCAGCTGTTTCGGTCAGTTCCTTGTGAAGTCCAGGCGCATCAAAAGTATAGACGGCGACAATGTTTTTTTGTAAAAGTGGGTCGAGTTGACTGGCAGCATAGACAGCTAAATTGCCCCCTTTTGAGTGTCCTGCTAGGACCACCTTTTGGTTAGGATGTTGAGCAAAAAAGTCCTGTAAATACTGGAGAGCATGTTTTTGAGCTGGAATTTCCTTCATATAGGTCATATGGAAATCTTCTTTCCAACCAATAATACTGTCGTCTGTGCCACGAAAGACAATCAGATAGGTATCTAGGTTCAGACGATAGGTCATAGCAGCGAATTGCTTTTGGAGTTCTTCATCAATATCGTTGACAAAGTTAGAGAGCTTGCTATTTTTAAAACGCTTGTGTGTGGAGAGTTGATCTAAGAGTTGCAGACGTTCTTTATTAGTCAACACGTTAATGTCACGAGGAACACGTGTTGCGACATCTAGTAAGCGATTATCTGATTCGTCTAGTAAGTTATCAAAAGACAGATAAGTCAGCTCAGTCAGAGCAAGTACATCCAGTTCATTTAATGGGATATCATAAAAAGAATCGTATTGAACATCAGTTAGATAGTCAAAAATATTGGCCATGAGAATTCCTTTCTTAACTTTTATCATATCAGATTTACATCAATTTTGCTAGTAGTCAGGAGAATTTTGCTATAATATTAAAAAAGGAGGAGCAGATGCACAAGATTTTACTAGTAGAAGATGATCCAGTAATCCGTCAGCAAGTTGGGAAAATGCTTTCCGAATGGGGTTTTGAAGTAGTCATGGTAGAAGACTTTATGGAAGTTCTGACGCTATTTGTTCAGTCTGAGCCTCATCTGGTTCTCATGGATATTGGATTGCCTCTCTTTAATGGTTATCATTGGTGTCAGGAAATTCGCAAGATTTCCAAAGTTCCTATTATGTTTCTGTCTTCAAGAGACCAGGCTATGGACATCGTGATGGCTATTAATATGGGAGCTGACGATTTTGTAACCAAGCCTTTTGACCAGCAGGTCCTTTTAGCTAAGGTACAAGGATTATTGCGCCGCTCTTATGAATTTGGAAGAGATGAGAGTCTCCTAGAGTATGCAGGAGTTATCCTCAATACCAAGTCTATGGATGTGCATGTCAATGGCAAAGCTATCAGCCTAACCAAGAATGAATTTCAGATTTTGCGAGTTTTATTTGAACATGCAGGAAATATCGTAGCGCGTGATGATTTGATGCGGGAACTCTGGAACAGTGACTTTTTTATCGATGACAATACCTTATCTGTTAATGTCGCTCGTTTGCGCAAGAAACTGGAGGAAGAAGGTTTGATTGGTTTTATCGAAACCAAGAAAGGAATAGGGTACGGATTGAAACATGCTTGATATTAAAAGTTTTTTTCTAGCTTATATCCGTTCTCGTAGCCGTTTTTTTGCTTTTATTCTATCGCTTACAGGTTTGCTTTTTCTCTTTGAAATCTTGTTTGATAAGCAAGGGCCCTACTTTAACTATTTCTTCTTTCTATCTACATTTTTGACATTTTTGTTTTTGATATTTGATTTCTTGATAGAATTGCAACGTTATCGTAAGGAATTACTCTATGGCGAAAGAAAAGCTAAGTCACCAATGGAAGTCCTTTTAACTGAAAAATTAGAGAAAAGCGAATCTGAACTCTATCAAAAGAAATCAGATGCTGAAAACCGCTATAATGATTTGGTGGACTACTATACACTCTGGGTTCATCAGATAAAAACACCAATTGCAGCCAGTAAACTCCTAGTGAGTGAGGTGGCAGATCGCCAACTGAAACAACAGTTGGAGCAGGAAATTTTTAAGATTGATTCCTATACTAACCTCGTTCTTCAATACTTACGCTTAGAAAGTTTCCATGATGATCTAGTGTTGAAGAAAGAAAATATAGAGGACCTGGTCAAGGAAGTCATTCGTAAATATTCTATTTTCTTTATTCAGAAAGGTCTTAGCGTCAATTTGCATGATTTGGACAGAAGGATTGTTACAGATAAGAAGTGGCTACTAGTGGTCCTTGAGCAAATCATCTCAAACAGCCTCAAGTACACTAAGGAAGGTGGTCTTGAAATCTACATGGAAGGTTCAGAGCTTTGTATCAAAGACACTGGGATTGGAATCAAAAACAGTGATCGGTTGCGAGTCTTTGAACGTGGATTTTCAGGATATAATGGTCGAATGACCCAGCAGTCATCTGGACTTGGGCTCTATCTAACCCAGAAAATCAGCCAAGAATTAGGACACCAAATCCGAATAGAATCCGAGCTTGGGCAAGGAACGACCGTACGCATCAAGTTCTCTGAAGTGAACCTACTGGTTGAGTGAAAAGAATTGTGNGCCAAGAATTAGGACACCAAATCCGAATAGAATCCGAGCTTGGGCAAGGAACGACCGTACGCATCAAGTTCTCTGAAGTGAACCTACTGGTTGAGTGAAAAGAATTGTGAAGAGGCTGGGACAAAAGTCCTAGCCTCTCAATTGTCTTTGGATTATCGAGCAAGACGCAGTGGCTGAGTGGGCTCTACTAGGCTGATTTCATCAGCTTTTACAACCCTACTCAACTGTGCGGAGGTGGGACGACGAAATCGAATTCTAACGAATTACCGATTTCTGTCCCACTCTCTTCTTTAGACTTCAAATAGGGGGGGCAATAGGCTCCAATCAGATAACAATTTTAATCTTACAAAAATGTAAGATTAAAGGTCTCTTTTGTAAGGTTATGTTATGGCAAGCCCTCTTTTTTTGGAGTAAACTTAGAGCATAAAAAAAAGGAGAGGAACCATGAAAACAATTTTACAAAAGAAACAAACAAGTAAGCCGAGTCCAAAGGATATCGAGCGAGTTCAAATCGGCATCGAAATGATGCAAGCTCAGTTTCAATTAATGGGATATTAAGAAGGAGAAGTAAAAATGACACTATTAGATGTAAAACACGTTCAAAAGATTTATAAAACTCGCTTTCAAGGCAACCAAGTAGAAGCCCTGAAAGATATTCACTTTACCGTTGAAAAAGGCGACTACGTCGCTATCATGGGTGAGTCTGGATCTGGTAAATCTACTCTACTGAATATTCTTGCTATGCTTGACAAGCCAACGCGTGGGCAGGTCTTCCTAAACGGAACTGACACAGCTACCATTAAAAATTCTGAAGCATCAAGCTTTCGTCGTGAAAAGTTAGGCTTTGTCTTCCAAGACTTCAATTTGTTAGATACGCTTTCTGTTAAAGACAATATCTTACTCCCTTTGGTATTGTCTAGAAAGCCTATTACAGAAATGATGAAAAAATTGGTCGTGACGGCCGAAAATCTTGGAATCAATCAATTGCAGGAGAAGTACCCTTATGAAATCTCTGGAGGGCAAAAACAAAGGGTAGCAGTTGCACGGGCTATCATCACAGAACCAGAAATTCTTCTTGCGGACGAGCCAACAGGTGCCCTAGACTCTAAATCGTCTGCAGCTCTCCTTGATATCTTTGATCAGATCAATGAACAAGGGCAAACCATTCTCATGGTGACCCACTCAACAGCTGCGGCCAGCCGTGCAAAACGTGTTCTTTTCATCAAGGACGGTATTCTCTATAATCAAATCTATCGTGGTGAAAAGACGGATCGTCAGATGTTCCAAGAAATCTCTGACACCTTGACTGTTATGGCAAGTGAGGTGAACTAGTATGTTTCGATTAACCAATAAGTTGGCCATATCCAACTTAATTAAAAACCGCAAACTCTATTATCCGTTTGCTTTGTCTGTCATTTTGGCAGTCACTATCAGCTATCTCTTTTACTCTCTAGCCTTTAATCCTAAAATTGTGGATTTACGTGGTGCATCTGCTATTCAATTTACCCTACAACTAGGGCTTGTCGTTGTGACATTTGCATCTGCCATTATCGTTCTTTATGCCAACAGTTTTGTCATGAAAAATCGTTCCAAAGAACTGGGTATATATGGCATGTTGGGCTTAGAAAAACGCCATTTGATTGGTATGACCTTTAAGGAACTTTTGGTATTTGGGCTAGTAACAGTCACTGCCGGAATTGGAATTGGTGCCCTCTTTGATAATCTGATTTTCGCTTTACTGCTCAAACTTGCAAAGATGAAGGTAGAGTTAGTTGCAACTTTCCAATGGTCCGTAGTGCTTTCAATCCTTCTTGTATTTGGTCTTATCTTTTTAGTCATCGTTTTCCTGAACGCTGTACGTATTATCCGTATGGATGCTCTCCAGCTTTCTAGAGAAAAAGCGAAGGGTGAGAAGAAGGGGCGTTTCCTAGTTCTTCAGACACTTGTAGGGCTAATTGCACTAGGTGGTGGCTACTACTTAGCACTAAGCGTAACAGATGCTTTCAAAGCTGTCGCTACTTTCTTTATTGCGGTTATGTTAGTTATTGTAGGGACCTATCTCTTATTCAATGCTGGTATTACAGTTTTCTTACAGTTGCTCAAGAAAAACAAGAGATATTACTACCAACCCAACAACCTCATCTCTGTTTCTAACCTTATCTTTCGTATGAAGAAAAATGCTGTCGGATTAGCAACCATTGCCATCCTTTCAACCATGGTTTTGGTTACTATGTCTGCAGCTACTAGTATCTACAACGGATCTGAGAATATGAAAAAACTCATGTATCCTCATGATTTTGATGTTAAGGGACAACATGTAGAAGTTGAGGATTTAGACAAGCTTTTGACTCAATACGCTAGCGAAAAGAACCTAACCATCAGCAATAAGGACGTCCTCAATTATGCAAGTTTCGGTCTTTCGAGTCAAGAAGGGACCAAATTAACCATCTTTGAAAAAGGGCAAAACAATGTCATGCCTAAGACAGTCTTCCTGGTTTTTGATCAAAAAGATTATGAAAAAATGACTGGACAAAAGCTGAACCTTACTGGTAACGAAGTAGGACTTTGGGCTCGAAATGACCAACTTAAAAATCAGAAAGCATTTAGTCTGAACAATCAGAACTATACAATCAAGGAAGCAATCCAGCAGGATTTTATTGCCAATCATGTTTCTAATCCCTATGTACTATTGGTATCGGATTATAACTATCTTGTAGTAGCTGATATTCAAAGTTTTTTGGAACAGTACCAGGATTCAGCTGTATACACACAGCTCTACGGTGGTATGGATGTAACAGCTAGTCTAGAGGAACAGTTAAAGCTATCTGATGATTTTGAGGAGTTTGTAAATAATTTTAGTCATAATCTCAAAAATGAAGACGGCATGGTTTATGGTGGAGGCACTGCAAGTGACGCAATTGCCCAAATGAATGCTCTCTTTGGAGGAGTTCTCTTTATTGGTATTTTCCTCTCTATCATCTTTATGATTGGAACTGTACTCGTTATCTACTATAAACAAATCTCAGAAGGTTATGAGGATCGTGAACGCTTTGTCATCCTACAAAAAGTGGGCTTGGATCAAAAACAAATCAAACAAACCATTAACAAGCAGGTCTTGACTGTTTTCTTCCTCCCTGTAATCTTTGCTTTCCTACACTTGGCTTTTGCCTATCATATGTTAAGTTTGATTCTTAAGGTCATTGGGGTAGTAGATACAGCTATGATGTTAAGTGTAACACTTTCTATTTGTGGTATCTTTGCCCTCATCTACGTACTTATCTTTATGATTACTTCAAGAAGCTATCGTAGAATTGTTCAAATGTAAAAACAGAAACATCAAAAAAGAGAGTGGGACAGAAATCGTTAATTCGGTAGAATTCGATTTCGTCGTCCCACCTCCG